>JAJQBV010000040.1 GCA_021203115.1 Clostridiales bacterium
GATCCGTACCGTGCGGAATGTGGGTTACGTGATCGATTGAAAACAATGAAACCGGAGAGAGAACCGATATGAAAAAGAAAATCAACCTTCGCCTTGTCGGCATGTCGATCGTTGCGGTTGCAGCGACTCTGATCTGCGTCACCATCGTCTTTTACGGCCTGTTCCAGAAACAGGTCCGTGCGGATCTGCGCACAAACGCGGAAATCCTGAAAATGACCGGCCTTTTTGAGGAAGAGGACGGGTGGGACGAGGAAAGTGTCGGCATGCTGGAATCGCTGGAGAGCGGGCTTGACGATCTGGAAACCCTGCGCATCACATGGGTGGCGGCGGACGGGACGGTTCTCTATGATAATGACAACTCCGCGGACGAGCTCGGGAACCATCTGGACCGGCCGGAGATCGCCGAGGCCCTCACGGACGGGGAGGGTGAGAGCACCCGCCGGTCCGACACGATGAATCTGAACACGATGTACTACGCGGTGCGTCTGGACGACGGATCGGTTCTGCGCCTTTCCTCCGATGTGCGCAGTATTTTCAGCGTCTTTATGACAGTGTTTCCGGTGATCCTCCTGATCGTTGTGATCATCATTCTGCTTTGCGTCCTGATGGCGCATGTGCTGACGCGGAAGCTGCTGGCGCCCATCAACCAGATGGCGGAGCATATCGAGGATGTCTCCCACACCCCGGTCTACCGGGAGCTGGTTCCCTTTGTCAACACCATCCGGCGGCAGCACGAGAATATCCTCTCGGCAGCCCGGAGCCGGCAGGATTTTACCGCCAATGTCTCCCATGAGCTGAAGACGCCGCTGACCGCGATCTCCGGCTACGCGGAGCTGATCGAAAACCATATGGTGACGCCCGACCAGGAAACACGGTTCGCGGCGCAGATCCGGCAGAACGCAGACCGGCTGGTGACGCTGATTAACGATATCATCCGCCTCTCGGAGCTGGACGGCGGTGACGAGGCGCAGATCGCCTTTGAACAGGTGGATCTCTACGAAGCCGTGAAAGACCGGTTCAGTCTGCTGGCCGTCAACGCCGGAAGCCGTGACATCCGCCTTTCTCTCGAGGGGGAGCCCTGCGTGATCCGCGCCAACTGCAATATGATCACCGAGCTCATCGACAATCTCTGTCAGAATGCGATCCGCTACAACAACCCGGGCGGACAGGTGACGGTCACGGTTCAAAACCGGGCGGACGGACCGGTGCTCATCGTCGCGGATACCGGGATCGGCATACCGCGGGATCTGCAGGAGCGCGTGTTTGAGCGTTTTTACCGCGTGGACAAGAGCCGGTCGAAGGAGACCGGCGGCACCGGTCTGGGGCTTGCCATAGTCAAGCATATCGTGGAGCTGCATGACGCCGGGATCTCGCTGGAGAGCGAGGTCGGAAAAGGTACCGTGATAACAGTAACGTTCTGATTGAAATCCCTGTAAAAATACAGGGATTTAATTTCCTGAAATCCTATTGACATAGCGGAGAATGCTGTGATATAGTTCATCTAACCTAAAACCATATCGGATATGTATGGTTTTATTTTATTCGAACAAATCTGATATAGGAAAGAGTATAAATGATGAATGTATATTTTGACAACGCAGCGACCACAGCCATGAGCCCGGCGGCGCTTGACGCCATGATCCCCGCACTGCAGGAGACCTATGCCAACGCCTCCAGCCTCCACACGGTCGGTCAGCTTGCTAAGGAAAAACTGGAGCAGGCGCGCGCAGATATCGCCGCCTGTCTCGGCGCACAGCCCGCCGAGATTATCTTTACCTCCGGCGGGAGCGAGGCGGACAACCAGGCCATCGTCTCGGCCGCGCGGTGGGGCGCGAAGCGGAAGAAAAAGCACATCGTGTCCACGGCCTTTGAGCACCACGCGGTGCTGCACACGCTGCAGAAGCTGGAGAAGGAGGGGTTTGAGATCACCTATCTGGATGTCCACGAGGACGGCATGGTCCGCCCGGACGAGCTGGAGGCGGCGATCCGCCCGGATACCTGTCTGGTGACGGTGATGTACGCAAACAACGAGATCGGCAGCATTCAGCCGATCGCGGAGATCGGCGCGATCTGCAAGGAGAAAAAGGTTTATTTCCACACCGACGCGGTACAGGCAGTCGGTCATCTGGATATCAATGTGAAGGAGCAGAATATCGACATGCTCTCCCTGTCGGCGCACAAGTTCCACGGCCCGAAGGGGGTCGGATGCCTCTACGCGAGACGCGGCATCATTCTCTCGAACATCATCGAGGGCGGTGCGCAGGAGCGGGGGAAACGCGCCGGCACAGAGAATATCCCGGCCATCATCGGCATGGCCGCGGCGCTGAAGGATGTCCTCGCAAAGCGTGAGGAGAACGAGGCGAAGGTTTTCGCCATGCGCGACCGTCTGATCGAGGGCATTTCTGTCATCCCCCATTCCAGACTGAACGGCCATCCGACCAAGCGTCTTCCGGGAAATGTCAGCTTCTGCTTTGAGGGCATCGAGGGTGAGTCCCTCCTGCTTCTTCTGGATATGAAGGGCATCGCGGCGTCCTCCGGGTCGGCCTGCACCTCCGGGTCGCTGGATCCGTCCCATGTGCTTCTGGCCATCGGCCTGCCGCACGAGGTGGCGCACGGCTCCCTGCGGCTGACGCTGTCGGAGTACAACACGATGGAAGAGGTCGAGTATGTGATCAAGGAGCTGCCGGGTATCGTGGAATACCTGAGAAATATGTCCCCGGTGTGGGAGAAGCTGGAGAAAGGAGAGCAGGAGCATGTTATATAGTGAGAAAGTAATGGATCATTTCCAGAATCCGAGAAATGTTGGAAAGATAGAGGATGCGGACGGTGTCGGCGAGGTGGGCAACGCAAAATGCGGTGACATCATGAAGATGTACCTGAAGATCGATGAGAATCAGGTCATCACAGACTGCAAGTTCAACACCTTCGGCTGCGGCTCCGCCATCGCGACCAGTTCCATGGCGACGGAGCTGATCAAGGGAAAGAAGGTCAGCGAGGCGCTGGAGCTCTCAAACCGCGCGGTCGTGGAGGCGCTGGACGGGCTTCCGACGCACAAGATCCACTGTTCCGTTCTGGCGGAGG
>JAJQBV010000105.1 GCA_021203115.1 Clostridiales bacterium
AGTTCGATTTAAAGGAGATGGACAAGAGCCCGAACGGCACGATCCGTGCGATTCTGGACGGGACTGTCTTCCGCGCACCCATTCAGGTGAAGGGGATTGAACCCTGTGTGAAAAACTGGAAAAAGCCGATCACCATTGCCCGTCATGCCTACGGTGATGTATACAAGGCGAATGAGATGGTGATTCCGGGACCGGGCAGAGTGGAGTTTGTCTATACGACGGAAGACGGGACGGAGAGCCGCGCGTTGGTACATGATTTTACCTCGGCCGGGGTGGTGCAGGGACAGCATAACCTGAATCGCTCCATCGAGAGCTTTGCCAGAAGCTGCTTCAACTATGCGCTGGATACAAAGCAGGATCTCTGGTTTGCCACAAAGGATACGATTTCCAAAAAGTATGACCACACCTTTAAGGATATTTTTGAGGAAATATTTGCTGACGAGTATGAAGATCGTTTCAAAGAGGCGGGGATCACCTATTTCTACACGCTGATCGACGACGCGGTGGCCCGCGTCATGAAGGCGGAGGGCGGATTTATCTGGGCCTGCAAGAACTATGACGGAGATGTGATGAGCGACATGATTTCCTCCGCCTGCGGGTCTCTTGCAATGATGACATCGGTTCTGGTTTCTCCCTCCGGTGTCTACGAGTATGAGGCGGCTCACGGAACCGTCATGCGCCATTATTACAAGCATCTGGCCGGGGAGGAGACATCGACCAACTCCGTCGCCACGATCTTTGCGTGGACCGGTGCGCTGCGCAAACGCGGGGAGCTGGATGACATTCCGGAGCTCATGCGCTTTGCGGACAATATGGAAAAGGCGTGCATCGACACGATCGAATCCGGAAAAATGACCAAAGATCTGGCGCTGATTACGACGATGCCGGATCCGGTGGTCTTAAACAGCCTGGATTTCATAAAAGCCGTCCGTGCAACCCTGGAGCAGATGTATTTATAAATAACAGTACTGTAGATGCATGTGTGCAAAACGATTCAAAGAAGGGCACTTTGATGTGCCCTGGTTGAATGCGTTTTCACACATGCATCATAATGTGAAGCGTAAAGCAGGATGCGATTATGATTCTAGACTGTCAGCACATAACCAAATCATTCGGGACGGATGCCGTTTTAAAGCAGGTCTCTTTTCATGTGGAGGAGTACGAAAAGGTTGCCATCGTCGGCATCAACGGCGCGGGGAAATCCACACTTTTAAAAATTATCATGGGTGAACTGGCACCGGATGAGGGACTCGTGACGTTTGCGAAGGACCGGACGATCGGGTATTTGGCGCAGCATCAGGATTTTGAGGGACGCCGGACGATCTATGAGGAGGTCATGGAGGCAAAGCGCGACATTGTCGATATGGAGGCACAGATCCGTTCCATGGAGGAGGAAATGCGCGCGTTTTCCGGTGAAGAGCTTGACGCCCTGATGGAGCGCTATCACCGGCTGCTGGACACCTTTGCGGCGAAGGACGGATACTCCTGTGCGAGCGAGGTTTCCGGAGTTTTAAAGGGACTCGGTTTCGCGGAGGAGGATTTCGGGAAGTGCTGTGCGCAGCTTTCCGGCGGACAAAAGACGCGCGTCTGTCTGGCGCGCCTTCTCGTGACGCGACCGGACCTCATTCTTCTGGACGAGCCGACCAACCATCTGGACATTGAGTCCATTCGCTGGCTTGAGACGTTTCTGCTGAATTACAAGGGCGCGGTGATACTGGTTTCCCATGACCGCTATTTTATGGATAAGGTAGTGACGAAGGTTGTGGAGATCAGCCTTCATCGCTCCGCCGTCTACGCCGGAAATTATTCCGCCTATGCAGAGAAGGCGGCAAAGGTCCGGGAGGAACGTCTGCGCGCATGGTATAACCAGCAGCGGGAGATTCACCGTCAGGAGGAGGTCATAGAAAAGCTGAAATCCTTCAACCGCGAGAAGTCTATCCGCAGGGCGGAGAGCCGGGAAAAAATGCTGTCAAAGGTTGAGGTGCTCGAAAAGCCGCAGGAGGAAAAGTCAGAGATGAATCTGACACTGGCGCCTTCCGTTGTCAGCGGAAATGACGTTCTGACCGTGGAGAATCTCTCCAAAGCGTATGGCGCAAATACGTTGTTTCGGGAGATTTCCTTTGAGGTAAAGCGCGGGGAGCGCGTTGCGCTCATCGGGGCGAACGGAACGGGCAAGACGACGATACTGAAAATCTTAAACCGCGTTGTGAAAGCGGACGCAGGGACATTTCGCCTCGGCTCTAATGTAAAAATCGGCTACTATGATCAGGAACAGCAGGAGCTCCACATGGAGAAAACGCTGATGAAGGAGATTGCGGATGACTATCCTTCGCTGACCCAGACGCGGATCCGCTCCGTGCTGGCGGCCTTCCTTTTTACGGAGGATGATGTGTTTAAGCGGGTCGGCGACCTGAGCGGCGGGGAGCGCGGGCGGCTCTCCCTCGCGAAACTGATGCTGTCCGAGGCCAACCTCCTGATTCTGGATGAGCCGACCAACCATCTGGATATTCCCTCCAGAGAGATTCTGGAGTCCGCGCTGAACCGGTATGAGGGTACGGTTCTGTTCGTCTCGCATGACCGTTATTTTATCAATCGGACTGCGACACGGATCCTGAACCTGACAAACCGGTGTCTCCTTAATTATATCGGAAATTACGATTATTACATGGAAAAACGGGAGGCTATGGAGGCGGCATACCTGTCCGGTGATTCCGAGGTGACGGAGCAGGGCGGCACGGATGATTCCGCGGGAAAGGCGGACTGGAAGGCCAGAAAGGAAGAGCAGGCCAGACAGAGAAAGCTCCGGAACCGGATCGCGGAGACGGAGGAGGAGATCACAGATCTGGAGGAGCGTCTGGCGCAGATTGAGGCAGAGTATGCGAAGCCGGAGGTTGCCACAAACTCTGCGCGTCTGGGTGAGCTGCACAGAGAGAGTACGGAGCTCACAGACAGGCTGGAGGAATTGTACAAAAAATGGGAAGAATTGTCGGATAGTTGACGAAAATTTATGCCCTGAACGTAAATTTTGCGTAAGATTGACAATTATTTGACAAAAATTGTAATAGAATGTATAAT
>JAJQBV010000113.1 GCA_021203115.1 Clostridiales bacterium
CTGTTACACATCGCCGGTTTACCGGGAAAAAGTGCGCAGGATGAATCAGAAGCTGACAGAACGTTTTGACAGTCATCCGGGCGTGATCCTCTGGCATGTTTCCAATGAATATATGGGAGAGTGCCATTGCCCGCTGTGCCAGCAGGCTTTTCGGGATTGGGTGAAGGAGAAATATCATACGATTGATGAGGTCAACCGCCGTTGGAATACTTCTTTCTGGAGTCATGATTATCAGAATTTTGGCCAGATTGAGAGTCCGTCTTCTATCGGAGAGAGTTCAATTCAGGGATTGTATCTGGACTGGCGCAGGTTTGTGAGTTATCAGACGACGGATTTCTGCCGGGCAGAGATCGCGGCGCTCCGGGAGGCCGGGGCAGTAAAACCGGTCACGACGAACATGCTTTACAAAAGCCCATGGGTAAATTATTTTGAGTTGGCAGACGCGGTGGATATCGTCTCATGGGACAGCTATCCTTTCTGGCATAAAGGGCCGGAGAGTCAGACAGCGGTGAATGCAGGGATGCGGCATGATGTGATGCGTTCCATGAAGGGGGAGCCGTTTTTGATGATGGAGTCTTGCCCCGGAGCGATGAGCTGGGTGCCGGTCAGCAAACTGAAACGGCCGGGAATGCTGGAGGCATCGTCACTGCAGGCCATCGCGCACGGTTCGGACAGCGTTCTCTATTTCCAGATTCGGAAAGGACGCGGAGATTATGAGAAGCTTCACGGGGCAGTGATCGACCATTATGGAAAAGAGGATGACCGCACCTATCAGGAGTGCTGTCAGATCGGAGCGGATCTGGAAGCGGTTGGACGGATCAATCACTCGAAGGTGGAGGCATCTGTGGCAGTGATCTACGACTGGGAAAACCGCTGGGCTGTGGAGGCTTCGGTCGGCCCCAGAAATGAAGGGATGTATTACCGGGAAGCGGTGGAAAAATCCTACGGCGCGTTCCGCCGTCAGGGCGTCAATGTAGATGTGATTGATATGACAAGATCTCTGGAAGCCTATCAGGTGGTGGCGGCTCCCATGGTCTATCTGTTCCGGGCAGGATTTGAGGAAAAGGTGCGCGCTTTCGTGGACCGTGGCGGTGTGTTTATCACGACCTACTGGAGCGGCGTGGTGGATGAGAACGACCTGTGCTTTCTCGGCGGAACACCGGGCGGACTGATGGATGTCATGGGTCTTCGCAGCACGGAGATTGACGCTCTCTATGAGGGGGAATCCAACACGCTGCATGCTGTGGATTCTGACGCCGCATACAGGTGTGAATATCTCTGCCAACTGGTCGACCTGCGGACAGCGGAGCCGTTGTTTGTGTACGGAGAGGATTTTTATGCGGGAACACCGGCGTTGACAGTGAACCGTTACGGGAAGGGACTGGCTTACTATGTCTGTGCCGATGCGGAGCAGCGGTTCTATGATGATGTCTATGCGCAGATTTTGAGGGAGGCAAGGGTTCGGCGTATTCTGGAGCAGGAGATCCCGGATGGCGTGGCGGTGCCCTCCCGCCGGGACGCAGATACGGAGTATATTTTTGTTCAGAATTTCAACCCGACACCGGTGGCGTTTTGCCCGGAAGTGCCGGACGGAGAAGTGATTTTCGGGGAAATCGGAGCCAGGATGCAGCCGTTTTCTACGGTGATTCTGAAACGGAAAACAGTAGACGAATAACTATGCTTTCGAAGTGTAGTTCTCGGCAATATTTTCCTTCACATCATCCTCCGTGGAAATCTCCTGTGACGGCGTATGGCTTATGGCAAGCTGCGAAAGCTGTTCAATTCGCCGCTGCACTGATCCGGCAATCGCCCGGATGCGATTCTCATCAATATAATCCTTTGCGCCGTCTGCGGACAAAACACCGGCAATCAATTCCCTTATATCCGACAGTCTGTCAAAGTGAATCCAGCTAAAGTCGGATACCAGCTTTAATTGCTCCGAATGGTGGTTTTTAAACGGTTTGCAGACGACCTCTTTTTCCGAGCGCATCTGTGCAGGCACTTTGTCATAGCCGAGTGAGGAGCCGCTGTCATAGATTGGTGCAAAGCCGAGCCACGCCAATGTTTCGGCATTACGGATCACGCCAAAATTATTCAAATGCCGGTCTTCGTTGGCAATGATATAGTCCAGCACAATCATTCGGTCAAGATATGGCACGGTGTCCCTGATGCCGAGCGCCTCGCAGCAGTTTATAAAATGCCGGTACACCGAGGTGCTGTTGTCTTTTTTCTGTGTTTTGAGAATGCGCCACGCCGGAATCAGTTCGGTATTTTCCGCAATAAAATCTTCGCACACGCTGTAGGGTGCGCCGTTATTCCATATTACTGTGTACGGCACATGGGGAATGCCGAGCCGTTGCATGATTTCAGAAGCGATCACCTCGTTGAAAGGCTGCTGGCGGAACGGATTGCTGCCGCTTTTCACCAGACAGCGTTTGCCGTTTATGATTTTCCAGCGCTTTTTCAGATTGCCGTCCGAGGTATTATCCGGCGAGGAAAAGTTCAGGCCATCCGCTTTTTTTTCGGCGCCAAACAGGATGTCGCCGACATCGTCTGAGAAATTGTTGTCAAAAAAGTTGATGCTGTCCCATGTAAGATCGGAGCCTTCGGGGCAAATCCAATACTGATCCGACAGACTCAGCCCGTAACAGCGTACAAGCAGTAATTTGGTACTGCTGATTTCCAACGTTTCCAAAGCTTTTTGCACACCGGAACGGCTGGCAGGGATGGAACGGTCTGTCCACCACTCGTTGAGCGCCGCGCGATCGGTGACAGTTTTTCTTACCGGAATGCCAACCGGCAAATGCTCCGGTGCATAGACCGTCCCGATTTTCTGTATATATCCGGTGGCGTCATCCAACTCTAGTTCCGCCACCCGGATTCGTTTATGCATCAGGATATAGTTCAAACTGTTCACCTCATTTCGTTTTTTGTTCCGGCAGAGGACTTTGCTTTCCGGCTGTGCAGATGTCCTGTTTATCCATACAAGCGTTTTCGTCACATAAGTTGTTCTGTCAAATGTTATACCTTATTTTAACCCCTTTCGTCAATCAGATGGCGCGAATCATTCAC
>JAJQBV010000079.1 GCA_021203115.1 Clostridiales bacterium
CCGGAGCTTCGTGCTCCAACGAATACAGAAACGCCTCCTGCTGTTCCTGCGTCCCGGCCGCAAAGATCTCTACATAGGAGCCCTTGTTGGCCACGCTCCCCCTTACGCCGATCCGATCCGCGATCCGGCTCACAAACGGGCGGAAACCGACCCCCTGAACGATTCCGTAGACACGGATGTGCCTGGTTATGTAATTTTTCTTGCCGTCTCCGTCCTTTTTCATCACAAGCAGCCTTTTATCTTTAAAATCACAGGATACTGTCTTCCTCCGTCAGGGTCCCTGACACCGCAAAATGCGGACATTCCGCAAATTCACCCTTCCATCCCGGCAGCGCCCGGCGAAACCGGGCATCCGCGACGATCACCTCGAACGCTCCGTTCTTAACAAAAGAGACAAATTCCTCCTCCCGCTCAAATATCACATCCTGCGTTTCTTTAAGCTCCTGCACCTGCATAAACCATGTTCCGCAGACGATTTTTTCCCGGTTTTCAACAGAATCCGCCGCGATCTCCTGCCGGATCTCATTCGCCGCGATCTGCTGATGGACGATCAGCACACGCTTCCCCGCCAGACTCCGCAGCCTCCTCCTGAATTCTTCCGAGAGCAGCGGATATGCCGTCTCGTAGGGAGTGCCGTATGTCTTTTTCAGATACTCTGCCGCTCTCATCCCCGACGGTGCAAACACGATATTTTTTGCGACGCTCCCCGCCTGTTCGACCATTGCAAGAGCTGGGAACCCGCTTCCTTTCTCCCCCGTTTTCCCGAAGTCGGAATCCATGCCGTAACAATACACCCGCGCGTATCCCTCATCGTTCAGCTTTTTCCTGAGAATACGGTCCGCGTGCGTCATGCTGACATCCAGCGGATTGACGCCGAGGACACCGACGGCATACGGATCCTTTTTTGCATCCTTTTTCGCAAATGTCTGAAACAGAGACAGATAGGCATCCGACGCGCCGCGGTCGTACAGGTGCGTTCCGGTGCATTCCATCGTGATCACCGGCAAGCCGGTTTTCTTCTCCGCCATCCGCTTCAGCGCACGAAAATCTGTCGCGATCACCGCGGGAACCGGCGTCCCCACCAGCGCGATAAACTTTGCGTCCAGATGTTTGGCTGCATCATTCAACTTTTCCACCAGACGGTCATCCCGGCCGAGAATCGCATCCATATCCCGCAGCCCCGCGGAAAACAGCGCACTCTTTTTCTCAAACCACCGCGGCTCGTCAAAACCGCAGATATTTCCGGTGCAGCCGCCGGCGTCACAGATTACGATGATGCCGCCCAGCTCATATAAAACCGATACCGCGCCGGACTGATCCGGAGCGAAGGGGGATAAATATTTTAATAATCCTTTCATACCTAACTGATCTCCCTGAATAAATCCCGCAGCCCCGCGTATCCGAACGATTTTCGCTCCGCGTTCCACGGCACATTCGGGCTGTCCGGATGGTAGAAGGCCGCGTCTTGCCCGATGGTGATATCCGCCGCGCCCGTGCCGCAGTTATAATTGAGCATGGTCGGGGACAGATTTGTATAAATTCTTGTATCCGGGCTGAGTGCTGCGATCTTCCGGATATAGATGAAATTCATATCCGTGACCGTCCCGTAAATCTCCGATACCGAATGCCCGTAGCGGAGCAGTGCAAGCGACAGCTCAAACGGATCTCCGTTCATCCACTCCCCTACCGCAAAAGTGATCTTCGGCCGGGATATACCGAAATCCCTTACCGTCTGCAGCGCCTCCTCGTAATAGTCCGAATCCTCAATCTTCACGCCGAGGGCCGTGCCCAGCAGCTCATACTGTTTTCTGATCTTATCGATCTGGTAGACGCGCGTCATCTCCAGAGACGGAATGCCCAGCCGCTTCCGGAAATCCTCCGCGGCCAGCCGGCTCTCCGGATTCAGGACAATGTTAAAATTCGCCTCCGCCATCGACAGATACTCCTCAAAATCCCGGCAGCGCGAAATTTCCCGGACGGTATCGATCCCCAGATGCTCCAGAATCCTATAGAGCTCGCATCCGTCGTCATACGGCGCAAATTCTCCGAGAAGATTCACCGCCCGTTTTTTCCTCTCCCGCTTTTCAAGGAGAGCATAGACCGTCTTTCGCACCGAGGTCATCGGCGACACGCGGCCCTCGCGGGTCAGCGCATACATATAGCACGGCAGAACCGGCACCCCCGCATATTCCGACGCCTTTTGGCAGACCCGCTCCATGTCCGTGCCGAGCAGGGCATCCACGCAGGTGATGCAGATCATGACCGCGGTGGGTTTCTCCTCCAGAGAATCCGCCACCTCCTTCACCGCATGGGAAATCCGGTTTAAATGGCGTCCGGTCACGATGTCCGTCTCATCCTGCAGAAGATAAAAAAAGCGGTCTCCGTATCCGCCGATCTGATCCAGCATCATCGTGTTTCTCCCGCAGCAGCCCGGCGCGACCAGAAGCATCACAGAACCCGGTATTGCCAGTCCGGCGCGCTTTACGCCGAATCCCTGCGCTCCCGGCGAATTGAACGCCAGTGTGGCCGGGGAGCTGTAGATCAGATGCTTCGACGACTTCAGCTCGTTCGGAATATTTTCTTTTCCCCGTGCGGCAAGCTCCGCCGCGGTGATGGAGTAGACATCCTGTTTCATATCTCTTTATATTCTTCCTTCAGCAGTTTTTCCGCCAGATCCAGATAAATCCGGCTGATGGGCAGCGACGCTTCCCCCTCGATCACCGTCATCCCCCGGTCCTCATAGCGGGTGATATCCGGACTTCGCGGAATATCCGCGATGATTTCAAGTCCGCGCTCCCCGGCAAACGCTGCGACTTTCTCATACTCATTTTCCACATTCCGCCGGTTCAGGATAATTCCCTTCACCGACGCGTAACCGCGGTCTTCAAAATTCTGCACCGCCGTATATATATTGTTGGCGGCATACAGCGCCATCTTCTCCCCGGAGGTCACAATCAAGATGTGCTCCGCGTATCCCTCGCGGAGCGGCGCGGCTAAGCCGCCGGAGACCTCGTCGCCGAGGACATCGGAGAGGAGGCCATCCGGGTTGCAGG
>JAJQBV010000108.1 GCA_021203115.1 Clostridiales bacterium
GAACGGTAGGAGGCATCCTGAATGACCGGTCCGTCCGCCACCGGATCCGAGAAGGGAACTCCGAGCTCCAGAATATCAAGCCCCGCCTCCTCCAGCGCGTGAATCAGGCCGCCGCACCGCTCCATATCCGGAAGCCCCGCGGTGATGTATGTGATGAAGGCTTTCTCATTTTTTTCCTGTAATGCTGCCAGTCTTTTTTCTATGCGGTTCATATCCCGTCCCTCCTAATTCAGATATCCTTTTCCGGCAAAATAGTCGGCGATCGTATTTACATCCTTATCCCCGCGTCCGGAGAGGCAGACGATCATCGATTGATCCATCGTCATTTCCTTTGCTTTTTTGAAAGCATAGGCCATCGCGTGAGCGCTCTCGATCGCGGGAAGAATTCCCTCCATCAGTGTCAGCTCCATCAGAGCATCCATGGCCTCCGCGTCCGTGATTGGAACATACTGCGCCCTGCCGGTATCATGGAGATACGCGTGCTCCGGGCCGACGCCCGGATAATCCAGACCGGCGGAGATCGAATGAGCAAGGTTAATATTCCCGTCCTCGTCCTGCAGCAGATAGGAGCGGGTTCCGTGCAAAACGCCCGGCGTCCCCTTTGCCATCGACGCCGCGTGCTCCTCGGCGTCAATGCCTTTTCCGGCAGCCTCCACGCCGATCAGCTCGACACTCTTCTCATCAATGAAATCGGCAAACATTCCGATGGAGTTGGAGCCACCGCCGACACAGGCCATGACCACATCCGGCAGTCTTCCCTCCGCTTCCATATGCTGCTGTTTCGCCTCCCGGCTGATGACGGACTGGAATTCCTTTACCATCTTCGGGTAAGGGTAAGGGCCGATTGCGGAACCGATGATATAAAAAGTATCCTCCGCTGTCTTTGCCCATGTGCGGATCGCCTCATTCGTGGCGTCCTTCAACGTATTGCTTCCGGACTCCACAGACACGACCTTTGCGCCCAGCATCTCCATCCGCATCACATTCAGAGACTGCCGTTTTACATCCTCCTTGCCCATGTAAACCGTGCATTCCATCCCGAAAAGAGCCGCCCCCGTCGCCGTGGCTACCCCGTGCTGGCCTGCGCCGGTTTCGGCGATAATCTTCGTCTTTCCCATCCTGCGCGCCAGAAGGATCTGCCCCATGACATTGTTGATTTTGTGCGCGCCGGTGTGGTTTAAATCCTCCCGCTTCAGGTAAATCTTTGTTCCGTATTTCCCGCTGAGCCGTTTTGCATAGTAAAGCGGAGTCTCCCGCCCGACATACTGCTTCAGATAATAATTGTACTCCGCGATAAACTCCGGATCCCGAATGGCCGCCTCAAACTCCCGGTCAATCTCCTCCAGCGATTTCATCAGCGATTCCGCCACATACTGCCCGCCGTACTCCCCGTAATATGCTTTCTCATTTCTCATGATTTTCTCACCTCTCTGATAAATCTGTGAATCAATGTGCTGTCCTTTGTGCCTTCCGTTTCCACACCGCTGCTGACATCGGTTACATCCGGGTGAAACAATTCAATTCCTTTTCTGACATTTCCGGCATTCAGTCCGCCGGCGAGAATGAATTTCTTTCCGTGAAGCGCCTCCCGGATGGCGAATGCCAGCGCTTCCCCTGAGTCGTCCTCCCAGCCGAAGGTTTTGCCGCCCCCGTAATCCGCGCCGTCGAGGACATAGCCGCAGATTTTCGGATGTTCAAGGATCAAATCCGGCTCCATGCCGTTTTTTAAATTGACCGCCTGCCAGACGGGCGTCTGAATCTGATCGAGAACCTCCGGCCGGATCTCCCCGTGAATCTGGATCAGATCGAATCCGAGCTCTGATATCTCCCGGACAAGCGCCGGCGTCGGACTCACACAGACCGCAACCGATTGGATTTTCGGATCCAGCAGGGAAAGCAGATTTTTTGCCGTCCCGCAAGGGATATTGCGCCTGCTTTTTTCAAAAAACACAAACCCCGCGTAATCTGCCCCCGCGTCATTTACGGCCCGGATATCCTCAGGGCGCGTGAGGCCGCAGATTTTAACCTGTACAGACATAGGTGTCTCCTCCTTCAGATTCCGTTCATTTTCCCCTCGTAGACCTCTTTCCAGTGTCTCGCCAGCCTGCGGGGATTTTCCGACTCCATAAAGGCCCTGCCGATCAGGAAAGCATCCACCCGGCATTCCGCGAGAAACGCGACATCCGCATCCGACACTATGCCGCTCTCCGCAACAAAAGTCCAATCCTCCGGCACCATCTTCGACAACACCTTTGTGGTTTCCAGATGAATCGAGAAATCCCGCAGATCCCGGTTATTGACCCCGACGATCTGCGCCCCGCAGCGAAGCGCCCGGTCCATCTGCGATTCATCGTGGGCTTCAAAAAGCGCATCCAGCCCGAGCTCTGTCGTCAGTTGATAGAAATCCCGAAGCTGTACATCGTCCAGAATCCCCGTGATCAGCAGAATCGCATTCGCACCGATGGCCTTCGCCTCATAAAACTGGTATTCGTCAATCATAAAATCTTTCCGCAGAATCGGCAGGGGGGAAAGGGCGCGGATCTCCTTCAGGTAGTCCACATTCCCGAGAAAGTGATCCTCCTCCGTCAGACAGGAAATGCAGTCCACCGAATCATTGTACTCATCGATCCGATCCGTCAGATCAATCTTGCTTGTGATCTTTCCGAGGCTCGGCGACGCCTTCTTGAACTCCCCGATAATCGAAATCCCCGGCTTCATTAACCCCTCCCGAAAGCTCGGGGAAATACCGTCATACTCCTCCGCCATCCGCCGCATATCCTGCAGACTGATGCGCGCCTTGTGCTCCGCCAGCCGGAATTTCTTATCTTCTACAATCTTATCCAGAATCATGATATTTCCTCACTATATATTTCTCATAATTTTTGCACAGGAGGCTTCGGGTGTCATCGATATATTTCAGGCAACTTTTGTAGGGGCGCTTTTAGCTGAGACGAAATCCAGCGCTTACGAAGACTTCGACGCGAAGGCTCTCCTGAGCGTCTTAGTCGCAGTTAGCGATTAGTTTGTCGAAGCG
>JAJQBV010000163.1 GCA_021203115.1 Clostridiales bacterium
GTAGTCGAACATCTTGCGGCGCGGTATGAGACGGTGAAGGAGGGAGTGAGGTCTGTCATGGGCGGAAAGGTACTGGAATACGAGGCGAAGACGATTTACAGGGAAGGTATGGAACAGGGTGAGAGGCAAACGAAAAAAATTTTCAAGCTTTACGCTTCAGGGCGATCTCTGGAAGAAATTTCCGAAGAGTGTCAGGTTCCGGTAGAAAAAATACAGGAAATACTCAATTGAGCGGCAATATTTAATTATGAATTGAGCGATTATATAAAACTTACGAAAAAGAAGTGTGCTGACAGCACACCGCGGGATCCTAATGATTGTATACAATAAAGCAAACATTTTATAAAAGAGGTGCGATTATGAAAAATAAAGAAGAAAAAAATCAGGAGATATCTGAATCAATGGAGCAGGAATTATCCACAAAAGAGAAAAAGAAGGGTGGATGTTTGAGATTTTTCCTGATAGCAATTATTGTGATAATCATTCTTATTGTTGTCGTAGCAATTGCCAGTTCCGGAAGTGGCGACGATCAGAAATCAACAGATGCTATATCTGTTGAAGAAGAATTATCAGTTTCATCGGAAGAAAATGAAGATGAGGAAGATACTGTAGATACAGAGGAGCCTGAGGAAACAGACGATAGTAACGTGGATGATGTGGCTACTCTTGGTGAACAGAATGCCTTGAAATCAGCGAAGAATTATCTTGCCTACACAGCATTTTCTTATACTGGTCTGATTGATCAACTCGAATATGAAGGATATTCGACTGAAGAGGCAACGTATGCGGTTGATAATTGTGGTGCAGATTGGTACGAACAGGCTTTGGCAAAAGCGCTAGACTATTTAGATTATACTGCGTTTTCCTATTCTGGATTGATTGATCAGTTGGAGTATGAGGGCTTTACTACAGAAGAGGCAACATATGGTGCAGATAATTGTGGAGCAGACTGGAATGAACAGGCAGCTCTTAAGGCGCAGGATTATTTGGATTATTCGTCTTTTTCACGATCTGAATTGATTAATCAGTTGGAATATGAGGGCTTCACCTCGGAAGAGGCGGAATATGGTGTAGAAGCCGTAGGATATTGATATGTAGTAATTTATTGATTATTAGGAAACAGAATCAGGCAGGCAGAAATTATGAGGTTTTTGCCTGCCTGTTTTCATCAAACTGCTCTTTCAACAGCTCAATCAGACGCTCTGCGATCGGTGTAAAGACCTGATACTTTTTCCAGATGATGTACATTTTTGTCTCCAGTTTTGGGGAAAGAGGCCGAAAGCACAGGCCGTTTTCAGGGCTGACATCCGCCAGGCGGTCAAAGACCAGAAGGCATCCCAGCCCCTCCTTCACAAATACGGAGCCATTATAAAACAGGTTGATGGTTCCGATGATATTCAGCTGATCGACCGCTTCGCCGCACCATCTGGGAAGGTCTGTGCGGATGGACTGAGGTGAAATAATGAGCGGAATGTCCTGTATATCTTCCAGACATATCTCTGTTTTCTGCGCAAGGGGATTGTCTGTCCGCATTAAAAGCCCCCATGTGTCGCCGCCCGGCAGGGAAAGGTAATTATACCTTGAAAGGTCGGGTGGTTCTACGATAACCGCGAAATCGGAGAGCCCCTGCTCCAGATCATTCACAACCACGCGGGTGTCTCCGCTGGTGATGTGGAAGCGCAGACCCGGATACTGTCGGCGAAAATCTTTGATCGCGCAGGCCAGATGACAAATCAGCCACGATTCAGCACAGCCGATCCGCACATCTCCGCCCGTCACATCATTCAGGGACTGAAATTCTCCCACGGTCTTATCTGCCATATCCAGAATGTCCTCCGCGCGCTTGCGGAGCAAAATCCCCTCCTCGGTCAGACGTACATTGTAATTGCCGCGAACAAACAGCTTACATCCCAGTTCTGCCTCTAACTCTTTGAGCTGCTTCGATAAGGTTGGCTGAGAAATATGAAGTGTTCTGGCCGCGCCCGTAATGCTGCCCTCTCTGGCGACTTCGATAAAATAACGCAAAACCCGCAATTCCATAATGCACCTCCATGCTTTAGCCATATTATAGCGCAAACAGATATTCTTATCAAGAATAACCAGAAATAGAAACTAAGTATTTGCCATTATTTCTACTCCAATATAAAATAAAAGCATTGAGGGAGGTGAGCGACCATACCGGAAGCGAATAATGAGGCGCAGTGCTTTTATGAAAACCTCAGAGATATCGGCTTTGGGGAGGAAATGATTTCCCGCTGCGTTCTTTTGCAGAAGGAGGGGCGGGATAGAGAATTGCTGTTTATACTGCAAAGCAGCCGCAGGGATTTACTGAACGGCATTCATACGGAACAGAAGAAGCTGGACTGCCTGGACTATCTCGTAAACAGGCTGAATAAAGCTTTGTAAAATAAATAGTAGAAAGCGAGGCAACTACGATGGAAGAAAATTTAAATTTGAAAATGAAATGGGATAAGACATTTCCCCAGAGCGACAAAGTAAACCACAGAAAGGTAACGTTTCACAACCGGTATGGCATTACTCTGGCGGCGGATCTCTACGAGCCGAAGGATGCAAAGGGACAGCTCCCGGCCATTGCGGTCTGCGGCCCCTTCGGAGCGGTAAAGGAGCAGTCCTCCGGCCTGTATGCGCAGACGATGGCGGAGCGGGGATTTCTGACGATTGCCTTTGATCCGTCTTACACCGGCGAGAGCGGCGGGCAGCCCCGCTATATGGCTTCTCCGGACATCAATACAGAGGATTTCATGGCGGCGTGGTCGATCCGCTGCCGGAGGATGCACCGTTTTTTTGTGAAGGACTACTATGACTATTATAAGACGGAACGCGGCTACCATCCCCGCAGCCTGAACTCCAACGGCGGCTGGAATGTGACCGGATGCCAGTCCTTTCTGAATATGTCGATTTTGCAGTACAGTCAGGAAATCCGTAACGCCGTGCTCATCATTCACGGTGAAAAAGCGCACTCCTGCTATTTCAGCCGAGACGCTTTTGCGAAGCTGA
>JAJQBV010000100.1 GCA_021203115.1 Clostridiales bacterium
ATTGTGCAGATGTGTCCTGCAGAATTAGGCCCTGTTTTTGGCCTGGCAGCCGAGATGGTAGGATGTGATATTTTACGTACTCCTTCCATGCTGTGCCTGCGGGGCGGAAATTCTCTGGAAGAGGAGTTAACATGTGGTTCTCTGACTATCAAGAAGTATCGCGAGTATACGAAGACAATCCATATCAATTACTACATGCCTACCGCCTGCTATGCGGACAAGTCATTGGCAGTCAGATGGGGAGCAAACTGGGTGTTTTACGGAGCAGATTCCATGCTGCCGATGGGCATTACCAATGATATGTTAAAATTCATGTCAGATAACTATGTACCTACTTACGGGCATATCGGTGCGATCTCCGGATGGCAGACCAATGCAACCGGTTATAAGAAAGTGGGCAAGACAGCGGAAGATGCATTCCGGATTTTCAAATGGGGCTATGAGTATCAGGAGAATGGCATGGGCGGTATGACGATTGAGCTTACCCCGATGGAGGTTTCTCAGGCGATTGCGGAAAAACTGAGAGTTCCGGTTGTATCGATTGCCGGTGGCGCGCCTTGCGATGGCTCGGAAATGGTGGATATGGATACCTTTGGCATGATGCCGAAACCGGCGTCCCATGCCGTTACTTATGCGGAACTGCTTCCGTTCCTCTGCGAAGCATATATGGGATGGCTTACCGATGTTAAGACAGGAGAATATCCGAAGGATAATCATGGATATCACATGGATCCGGAGGAGTTGGAGAAGTTTAACGATATGATGGAGAAATTTTAAATAGGAGGGGTAAACTTTTATGGCAATCAATTCCAACAGTAAACTGAGAGATGTTATTGCGGATGAGCGTGCAGTAGCGATTATTGATGAATATGTTCCCGGTTTCATGGATCAGACGGCAGCGATGGGACCTTGCATGGGGATGAAGTTCAGTATGCTGATCAAATTCCCGCAGGCTGGAATCGCGCCTGAGGATCAGAAGAAGTTAGCGGAAAAACTGGATGCACTCGATGCATAAGGTGTGATGTGATAAGGCGCAGCGGTATGTCTGCGCCTTTTTGTTTCTAGTGCAGATAATTTTGAGACGTAAGCGACACCTTAATTTGAAAAGAAAGAAGAGGAGGAATGAAGTGATGAGTGGGCGTATGACAGGAAAAACGGCCGTTGTAACCGGAGCGGGATCCGGAATGGGGAAAGCAATTGCACTGGATTTTTTGAAAGAAGGAGCAAAAATCGTTGGCTTTGATATTGTGCCAACCCGGTTAGAAGAGCTGAAGCAGGAAGCTTCGGACATTGGTCTGGGAGAAAATGTTGTGACGATGACCGGGGATATCAGGAACCAGGAGGATTGTGAGGCGGCTGTGAAACTGTGTGTGGACACGTTTGGCTTTATGAATGTGCTGTCCCATAATGCGGGGGTGAGTGACAGTATGTATTTGGCTGCGGATATTCCGGATGAAGAATGGGATCGGGTTATTGGGATCAATCTGACGGGTTCCATGAAAATTACCAGGGCGGCTTTGAAGTATTTTAAGGCGAAAGCGGATGAGAATGATGGGGAGTACCAGGCATCGATAGTCATGATCACATCCAATGCGGCATTTGAATCGGCTACGGGAGGTCCCTCTTATTGCGCATCCAAAGCAGGCGCGAATGCTTTGATGAAGGCGATTGCGTTTGAGTATTATCGATATGGGATTCGCTGCAATTCTATCTGCCCGGGCCCCGTGCTTACCAATATTTCGACCGGTACAGATGATTTTGATAAAGAGGGCACAAAAATTCATTTGCAGACAGGATATAATGCTTCTTCGTGGCAATGGACGGGCGGTATTATAGGAATGCCGGAGGAGATCTCTCCGTTGGCGGTTTATTTGGCCAGCGATGAGTCCAAATTTATGAATGGTAATTCCTGTGTCATAGACAGCGGTGTTTGCCTGTCGCGATAAATGATATATGTTTAGATGCGAAAGAATCCGATTCCTCCCACGGAACCGGATTCTTTCATTGTCAGTTATTTTGTGATTTTCTTGTCAGAAGCACAGCCACCCGCCATTGACCGGAAGAATCTGCCCGTTTACGTAGCTTGCCTCATCGCTTATGAGGAACAGGGCTGCTTCTGCTACCTCGGAAGCATTCCCCAGGCGTGTCATTGCGGGCGTATACAGTCCGGTTCTGGAAGAGCCGAACTCATCCGCTGCCGGCATATTGAAAAAGATGTCTGTGATTACACCGCCCGGTGCGATGGCATTGACGCGAATCCCATCCGCCTGATACATGAAGGCGGAGTGTTTCGTGATGGCTTCTACTGCCGCCTTGGCGGAGCAGTATACCACACCGGCACATGTGTGCTGTGCTCCGATGGAAGTGATATTGAGAATATTTCCCCTGTCTTTCTCTTCATCACTTTCCTGTGTCAGAAACTGCTTTACGGCAGCCCGCATGCTGTACAATACGCCAAATGTATTGAGATTATAGATTTTTTCCAGATATTCGTCTTTAAAATCGCCTACCGCTGTTGTGTCGTCCATGATTCCGGCATTATTTACCAGGCTGTCCAGATGACCATATTTTTCGACAGCGGTTGCAATCTTTTTTTCGCATACATCTTTTTGGGAGCAATCTCCAACGAATGCTTCAATGCTGCCTGGGTAATTGGCTGCTTCCTGACAGAGTTAAAGCAGAATGTCTTCTCTTCTGGCAACCGCCAGAACCTTTGCACCTTCCCTGGCAAAAGTCAAAGCCATTTCCCGTCCCATACCGGCGGAGGCTCCCGTTACAATAACAACCTTGTTTTCTAAACGCATAAATAAATCCTCCCTGTTATTTCTTTCACAATATATAAATATTTTACTGGAAAAACCGGGCATATGGAAATACTGAAAGTTCCGTAATTTGCGTTAGGGGCCAGCTGGTGTTATGATGCAATGTCAGGTGTTTTTTTGTCTGTTATGGCTGCTGTACCTGCTTCGGCAGTCAATATTGTAGAAGCGGCAGAGACTGCGCGTTGCAACGCTGTTTTGCTTACTTTCAGAGGGTCAATGATACCTGCCGCATACATATCCGTGTATTGTCCGTCCGCAACATTATAGCCGATGACAGGGGCACATTTTTTTAAAGATCCCAGCATCTCCCCGTCATCCAGGCCGGCGTTGCGAAGTATCTGTCTGGCGGGCATCTCAAGGGCGCGCATCAGTACCTGTATGCCGGTTTTTACATCCCCCTCCCGGCGTTCGGCCAGTTTCTGTAAGGCGGGAAGAACGCCGAGATAAGCGCTTCCTCCTCCGGGTACGATGCCGGATTCCAGAGCGGCTCTCGCTGCGACGACGGCATCCTCCGCGCGGAAACGGAGTTCCCTGATCTCGGCTTCCGTAGTACCGCCGATGTCTATTTTTGCGACGCCGGAAACAAATTTTGCAAGGCGCTCCTGATATCGTTCGCGGTTAAAGTCATACTCTGTGTGATTCACAAGATAGCGCAGCTCCCGGACTCGGTTTTCCACCGCAGCAGGGTCTCCGCCCGCCCCGGTGATTACGGTCTGATGTTTGGTTACTTTCACATACTCCGCTGTTCCGAGCATTTCCAGAGTCGCTTTCCGTATATCGATTCCAAAGTCCTTCGAAATATAAGAAGCACCTGTCTGTACAGCCATATCTTCCATCCGCCACTGACGGCCTTCTCCATAGAGAGGCGCGGATACGCAGACAATCTCCATATCGCCTTCTAATTTATTTTTCATGATCAGCCCCATTGCGTCGCCTTCCAGCCCGTTGCAGATGATCAGGCACCCCCTGCCGGTCTCTGCAATCTGGATTAATATGGGAATCAGATCCTGGGGATTTTCAAATTTGGTATCGGTAATCAGAATGTAGGGGTTGTGAAACTCCGCCATCGTCTGCGTTTCATCGGTGGCCATGAGCGGAGAAAAAAATCCTTTGTCAAATACAATCCCTTCCAGAATTTCCATGGTGGTTGTCGGCCTCCCGGAATCATCAATCTGAATGACGCCTTCAAGCCCTATCGTCTGAAGGGCTTTTCCGATCATTTGGCCAACCTTCTCGTCCTGGCATGAGACGGTCGCAACCATGGATATATCATTTTCCGAGGAAACAGGCTTTGCCATGTGTTCCAACTCTGAGACGGCCAGATCGCAGGCGGCGTGCAGTCCTTTTCTGAGTAAGAGCGGGTGCGCTCCGGCTGCAAGATGCCGGTAACCTTCCTGGAGAATGGTCTGGACAAGGAGGACGGTAGTACTGGTTCCGTCGCCGGCTGCGTCGTTTGTCTTTTCCGCAGCGCCCCGCATCAGTTCGACACCCATGTTTTCCACAGGATCCGGCAGCAGGATGGATTTCAGGATGGTTACGCCATCGTTGATAACCATCGTTGGCGTATCTTTGCGGGGAGCGTCGGAGTATTTTGCATCGTGCAGATTGGCTTTCTGATACATCAGCACGTTTCGCCCGACAGGCCCCATGGTTGCCTTGACAGCCTCCGCTGCCTTGGCGCATCCATCTATCATTTTTTTCTTGATTTCCATGGAATAAAAAAGATTTTTTGCCATGATTCCCTCCATTCTTTCTTCCTGCCGGATTACTGGCTTACGATTCCGCCCGGTTGATTGCCCAGTCGATGGCTTTTTACTTTAAGAGGTCTGTTTTCAGCATGGACAGGTCATCGCCGAAAAACGTACGGATCATATCAGGGGATGCATCCAACCGCTTCGCCATGTCAGCTGCAGCGGTCTCCAATTCTTCCTGCGTTACAGAGAAGTCCTGCTCTTTCTGAATAGACTTGATTACCAGATCGGACTTGGCTTCAAAAACAGCCTGCTCATGGATATCCAGATTTTGCAGCTCTAGAAGAGTATCTGAATCAGCGGCCGATTATTCGCCTGCCATAACCTGATATTTTATTCTGTGCCGAATATCCAAGGAGATAAAATTTTCCTCGTTTTCAATCAGTTCATCCGGGACATCAATGTCGTACTGTTTTACGTATTTCCTCCAGAGATCTTCTCTTGTATCCATGCTGAGCCTCCCGCGTTTTGTGATATGATTTGTTCCCTGCCCCTCATAAGCGGTCATTTTCAAATTGTAAAAAGTATAACAAAATGAAACAGAATTGTAAATTGAAATGCCACATACTTATTTTAAGATACTTAATATTTAGTATTTTAAAAGCAGCTCAGGTGCTCTCCATTATTGCATCGCTTTCATCGCCGCAATGGTGCCTCCATCGTATAAAATATCCACGCCGGTCAGATAACTGGCATCGTCGCTGACGATAAATGCCATTATCTTTGCTATCTCCGCCGGATCGCCTACTCGCCCGAGGGCGCCCATCAGTGCATATTTGGCAGCGCCTTCTCCCTCCGCTTTGCCCAATGGGGTGTCGAATGTTCCGGGGGAGATTGAGACGACGCGAATTCCTTTTTTGCCAGCCTGCAGGGATATTTTTTCCGTATACCATTTTGCAAAATTTTTGGAAAGGGAATAAGCGAAACCGGCAGCCTGCTCTGCGGGCAATTGCTCCAGCGTCTGCTTTGCGCCACTCATAAAAGCGGAGACGTCTGTCAGCGATAATTGATATAGTGCGGTAGGCACGTGTGCGTCCGGGAGCATGTAGGCGGACATGGACGTAACATTCAGGATACAGCCGCCTTGTTCCATAATTGACAGAAACGCTTCATCCATAATGATGGTACCGAGTGCATTGATTCTGAAAATACTAATTGCGTCCGTCATGTGAGGAGAGACCCCCGCCGCGTGGATTACAGTCTTTACCTGCCCGAGAGAGGCGGCGTAATTCGCAAGGTTTTTGACGGAGTCCCGATCACTGATATCTGCCGGATATGCTTCTGCGCTTAGGCCGCAGTCCCGCAGCTGCTCCAGGGCGTCGTCCAATTTGGAAACGGTGCGTCCGACCAGGATGATGTGACTATCCTTTGCCATCAGTTTTGCGGTTTCCAGTCCCATGCCGCTCCCACCGCCGGTAATTACGATAATATTCTTTTTCATATCTGCCGATGTTCCTTTCTTTGTGGTATTCATCCTGTTTATAGTACTTCATGCGATATAGCTGTTTGTGTAAAGTGGGTCTTCTCTGGAAAGTTTGGTTCCGTGAGAAACCGTACTCTTTGTGTGATATAGAAAAAGCGGAGCTGCTGCGCACAGCCCCGCCCTTCTGCAGATAAATGATCAGAATTTTGCCAGTGCGTCCGTGAATTTCTCGAGTTCTGCCGCATCCATGTGATAGCCGTGTTTGTCTTCCGGATATGCCCCGGTGCGCACGTCGTTCGCCCACGCAGAGTATGCGCCTACGGCGAATTTGAAGAAATCGCCGTAGGATTTCGCATGGGAAACCGGTGACGGCATCATGTTAAATGTGTCGAAGTCAACCATCTCACAGCCGTCCGCAGCTCCGCCGGCCGCAATGGAGATAACCGGTACACGAAGCTTCTTTGCGATTGCGTTGGTCACTTCAATCGGAGTCAGTTCGACCGTCATCGCTTTCATGCCATTCTCCTGATATTCATAAGCCATCTTAAATACGCGCATTGCGTCGTCCGCGGTTTTGCCCAGGCGTTTATAGCCGCCGGCGCCGTCTGTCTGCCAGCCGGAGAGGGCTCCCACATGTCCGAACACCACCAGATAGTTATCCGACATAAATTTCAGGGTTTCGTTGTTAATGCCCATAGGGAGGAGGGAGTTGGCGCCTTCTGCCATGTAGATGGAACCGTATTCCAACGCTTTTTCTTTGGACACATAGGTGGGTGTCTGCATAAAGAAGTTAATGTGGATGTATTGCGCTGCTCCGCGGATTTCGCGCAGCCACCAGGGAGAGTGCTCAATCCTCATTTCAATATTTTCTCCCGGAACGGTGAGACGCAAAATGTCGCAGTCTGCCATATCCGCAGCCATTGCAAAGTATTTGTCTCTGTCTGCCGGGCACATCTGAACCAGTTTCTTGCCCTCATCCTTGCATTTCTGCAGATACTGAATGGACTTGCGGCCTTTTTTCATCAAGGAGGATTTTACCTTTTTGTCTTCTGCATTTACTTCCACGTTGTTTGTTTTTTCTTCCGCCATAATTGACTCCTTTCTTTGATTTAAAAATATATTATTTACCCGCGATGCGGTGAAATACATATGCCGTTTATGCTCCCGCCTGTTCAGCGGCAGCGATTTCTTCCTTACTGAACCGGAAACCGATAATCGCGCAGATCAGACCGATCGTGGCGAACACAAAGCCGGTAGCGAATGCTCTGGTATAATCGTTGGAGGATCCCAATACTACGCCGACCACGGAACCGAAAATAACGGAACCGCCCGTCGCTCCGAAGTTATAGAGCGCCGCTCCGGAGGGGACGTCCTCACGGGGTGTGTTGCTCTGCCAGAACGCAGAGAAAGTAGACTGCGCAACTACGGAGGTAAATCCGCCGATTGCTGTGGCGATGTAGATCACAATCATACCCAGCGGTATGGAGGGACCGATCACCACCAGATCTCCGCCCGCAGCCGTTCCGGTGAATTTCAGGCAGTACAGGATGCCGGTTGCTGCCATGGCTGCAACCATGGAGAGAATGCCGAATACCCGGAAGCGTTTGACAAATTTTTTCCCGATATAGGCGCCCAGGAAGAATCCCAGGATCAGGATTACGATTTGTTGTGCCGTAGTCGCGGTTCCGTTGAACAGCGTGGTGGCGGGAAACTCTGAAAAGTTCATCCGTATCCACATCACACAGTAGGAACCGGAACAGGTAGAGTAGGCCGCAGCGACCAGAGAACCGATAAAGGCGAAGGTCAGCCGCTTGTTGCGGAACATTTTAATCGGAACCGCAGGGTTGCTGATAGAAAGCTCCCGGCGGATCATCCAGGCGATGCAGATGATTGTCACCGCCAGCAGCACCAGAGAGATGGCGCTGGCCCAGGCAAACATTTTGCCTCCCAGGTTCATCCAGAGAACCATGCAGGTCAGACCGACGACGGTCAGGATCAGACCGAGGAAATCAAACCCTTTCGATGCTCCCGGTGTTTTCGTGTTCGGGCAGTGGGGCAGTACCATCAAAAAGCCGATGATTGTCAGCGGTAAGTTGGCGATATAGGCCAATTTTCCCACAATCCCGCCTGCAGAGTACATTGCACTGATGAGAATCGGTCCGCAGATGGCGCCGATTGCGTTGGCTACCGCAATGTATCCGAAAAATTTGGCTCGTTCATGCGCCTGCACTGCCATCGGCATCAGTACATACGCGCAGGAAATATAAAATCCTCCGCCGATCGACTGCAGGAGATAGGCCAGACCGTAAGGAACCCATGTCGCGGTGAACATCATCAGAATTCTTCCGACCAGCTGGATGATAATGCCGATTACGATCATGTTCCGCTGTCCGAGGATAGCGGTCAGCTTGCCGACGATCGGCAGGATCAGCAGCATTCCCAGCGTGCCGAATGCCGAGATCAGAACATAATATTGCATGGCGTCCATTTTTGTGACTTCGGCTGACAGGCAGACTGCGGTTCCGTAATTTGCGAATTGCATTCCTACGCAGAGAACCAGTACGCCGATGATAAAGACCCAGTTTTTCTTATTTGCCTCATCTTTTCCCATTACATTTTCTCCTCCTTCTTCCCATTTTTGTTGTCTCTTTATTGCCGGAATGAATTATCCAAGGCAGACGCCGCCGTCGATCACGATACTTGCGCTGGTCACAAAGCTGGATTCATCGCTTCCCAGATAGACAGCCAACGGCGCAATCTGATCCGGCATAGCGTATCTCTGGATTGTCCATTCGGAATAGTGGGCATTGTACCCGGTCCCGTGGTGGACTGCTGTTCCCTTCGAGTCGCGGTCTCCGGCAGACTCCGTGATGTTCGTGACAATCGGTCCGGGGAGAATCGCGTTGCAGCGGATGCCCTGTCTGGCGTATTCATAGGAGATGCTCTTCATTAGGGCATTGGCTCCCGCCTTGGATGCCGTGTATGCTACACCGCCGGTGGAGCTCTCAATTGCTGCATTGGATGTGATCATTACGATTACGCCCTTGATTTCATTCTTCAGGAAATATTGTATTGCTGCGCGTGTCATATACATCGAGCCTGTGAGGTTCACATTGATCTGGCGCTGCCAGATATCGTCTGTCATGTCCTCCAGCATGGTCCAGTTATCCGTGATGCCCGCGTTATGGGAAAGCAGATTGCAGCTGCCAAACGCGTTCGCGCATGCAGCCACGGCTTTTTCACAATCTTCCGCGTTTGTTACATCACATCTCATGGTCTGAAGGCAATCTGATAATCCGATTGCCTCGACTTCCTGCTGCAGTTCCCCCAAACGCTCCGTATTCAGATCGCAGGCCAATACCTTTGCGTTCTCTTTCAGGTATGCCAGTGCGATCGCTTTCCCCATGCCGGAAGCTGCTCCTGTTACCACAGCAATCTTTCCATCCATACGATTTGCCATTACATTCCTCCTCCTTTTATGAAAAAATATTTTTATACAAAAAGCCCAAAATAAAATTTGAAATTAAATACTTTTTGTATAAAATTATTATATGAGAATCGGGGTAAATACAGTCAAAATGAAGTATATTTTTGAGAAAACAGACATGTTGCGAAAAATCAGACAAAATAAGCTGCGGCTTTCAAAGCTGCAGCTTTTATCAGATGCGGGGATTTAAAATTTTTACCAGGAGTTCCTGCATGCCGGATACAGACAGCTTTTTGTATATATGGGACAGATGTTTGCGTATGGTTGTGGGAGAGATGACTAATCGCTTGCTGATTTCATCCGGCGATACCCCCTGACAGAGCAGTCGTACGATCTTTCGTTCCTGCTGGGTCAGCCCGGCCACATCCAGAAGCATATCCCATTTGGCTGATTGTGTACCGGAGAGCGCTTTGTAATAAAACATGCGGTGAAAATTGTTCAGATGCGGTAGAATAATGTCCAGAATCTCCCGTTCCTTTTCTCCGTAGGGTATGTTGCGGGTTCGGTCAAAAGCAAAGGTTACTCTTGCAATTTCATCATCATCCACAAGTGTAATATAAAAAGAATACTTTAGCTTGCGTGCCGGCAGTATGTAGTCGCGGGTAAATTCGCTGGCCTCAACCTTAGACCAATCCGTAAAAAAGAGAACGGAAGCAGTGGGTTTACCACCGTCTTTGGTTGTCTGCTTTTCTCGGCGCGCGACATCCAGGTGCTTGTAGTATTCGATATAAGCGCTGCTCCATTCTTTCCTGTAATTATAGAATTTTTGCAGGATTTGATTCCCTTGTGCGTCCATTACATAAGCCAGACCGTTGTCAAAGGGACAGAGCGAGTTCATATTATACAGTACAGCTTCCGTGAATTCTTCGACGCTGTGGCTGCTTTCACATTTTAGTAAGAAATGATGGATCTTTTTCTACTGCCGTTCTTCCATATAAAAATACCTCTCTCCCCACATTTAATATAGCACGATAAAGAAGAGAGTAATATACTCGAAATGTAGTAATTTTTGACTGGAAATTACTAATAATTTGTGCGCTTGTGCCAGAAATAATTCTGCGGGTAAGATATGAAATAAGGATACTGCATAATAATTCTGAAAATTTTAAAGGCTAATTGTTGAAAATCACAGTGGAATTGATAAGGCTGAGGGTGGATTACATCCCGCTAAAAGATAGACAGGAAGTTCATTCCGGCAGCAGTTGTCAACTCGGCCACGGCAGGTGGGGAAAAGAATACTGAATTTTGTGAATTGTAAAAACGGAAGCGTATTTTTATGATATCTACATCGGAAGAAAAGGAGGAGTTTACTATGGAAATCAAGACAGATATCGAGATCGCACAGTCCTGTGAGATGAAAAAGATCACGGAAATCGCTGCAGTGGCGGGGGTAGAAGAAAAGTACCTGGAGCAGTACGGCAATTACAAGGCCAAGGTGGATTACGCTCTGCTGAAAGACAGGCAGGAGAAACCGGACGGGAAGCTGATCCTGGTGACGGCCATCAATCCGACCCCGGCGGGCGAGGGAAAGACGACCACCACCGTGGGACTGGCCGATGGCCTGAGAAAGATCGGGAAGAATGCGGTGATGGCGCTGCGGGAGCCTTCCCTCGGACCGGTCTTCGGCGTGAAGGGAGGCGCAGCCGGAGGCGGTTACGCACAGGTAGTTCCGATGGAAGACATCAACCTGCATTTTACGGGTGATTTTCACGCGATCGGCGCCGCGAACAACCTGCTGGCGGCGATGCTGGACAACCATATTCAGCAGGGGAACGCGCTGGGGATCGACCCGAGAAAGATTACATGGAGGCGTGCGGTGGATATGAATGACCGCCAGCTGCGCAACATCGTAGACGGCCTGGGCGGCAAGCCGAACGGGACTCCCCGTGAGGATGGCTTCGATATCACGGTCGCCTCTGAGGTGATGGCAGTACTCTGCCTGGCCAGTGATATTAAAGATCTGAAAGAACGGCTGGCGCGGATCATTGTCGCCTATACCTATGACGATAAGCCGGTCACCGCGGGCGAACTGAAGGCGCAGGGAGCCATGGCGGCTCTCTTAAAAGACGCCCTGAAGCCGAATCTGGTGCAGAGTCTGGAGAGGACGCCGGCCTTTATCCACGGCGGTCCGTTTGCAAATATCGCGCATGGCTGCAACTCTGTGACAGCCACAAGGATGGCGATGAAGCTGGGCGGTTACGCCGTGACAGAAGCGGGCTTCGGCGCTGACCTGGGAGCGGAAAAGTTCCTGGACATCAAGTGCCGTATGGCGGGGCTGAGACCGTCCGCGGTTGTCATAGTAGCGACCGTGCGCGCGCTGAAGCACCACGGCGGCGTGGCGAAAGCAGATTTAAACGAAGAAAATCTGGAGGCGCTGGCGGCCGGTCTGCCGAATCTGCTGCGCCATGTGGAGAATGTGACGCAGGTATACAGGCTGCCGTGCGTGGTGGCGATCAATGCATTTCCCACGGATACGGCCGCAGAGTTAAAACTTGTGGAGGATAAGTGCAGGGAGCTTAGCGTCAATGTTGCGCTTTCTGAAGTGTGGGCAAAGGGCGGCGAGAGCGGAAAAGCCCTAGCCTAGCACTTAGTACGCCTCTGCGAACAGCCGAATGAGTTCCGATTTGCCTATGAGGCGGATGCCGGTATCATGGAGAAGCTGAACGCCATCGCGACGAAGATTTACCATGCGGACGGGGTGACGCTGGTGGGTAACGCGGTGAAACAGTTAAAGCAGCTGGAGAGTCTGGGATTCGGGAAACTGCCGATCTGTATGGCCAAGACACAGTACAGCTTTTCTGACGATGCGAAAAAGCTCGGGGCGCCGGAAGGATTTACCATCGCGGTCCGTAATCTGAAGGTGTCTGCCGGTGCCGGATTTATCGTGGCATTGACCGGTGATATCATGACGATGCCGGGATTACCGAAAGTTCCTGCGGCTGAGCGGATTGATGTGGATGAGGATGGAGTGATTTCGGGACTGTTTTGAGGAGAGACATGCATAAGTAACATTTTATTGACAGAGTAGGAGTTGGCGCGTTAAGTGTCGGAGAATGGGAGGTTGTCTCCGGACGAAACACGAGAGTGTGCGGTGCCGCTCCGCATCCGCTGCCACATAAGGTGTGTAGTTCCTTTTGTGGCATCAGACATGAAAGGAGATTACGATGAAAAATACAAGACAGATGGCAATGGACGCTTTATTGGTGGCGCTGTGCGCAGTGCTGGGATATATTTCTCTGGATATGGGATTTATTAAGGTAACCTTTGAAAGCCTGCCGATTTTATTAGGAGGTCTGCTCTTCGGACCGATGGACGGATTTATTATCGGTACGCTTGGAACATTGATTTATCAGGTTCTCCGCTATGGCGTCACGGCAACGACAGTGCTGTGGATGCTTCCCTATATGATATGTGGCGGAATTGTCGGCATTTACGCAAAATCACACAATTTTCGACTGAGAAGAAAACAGATTATGTTTTTGGTGATAGCCAATGAACTGTTGATTACCGCACTGAATACGGGAGTCATTTTCATTGACAGCAAGATATATGGTTATTATTCGGTTGCCTATGTTTTCGGCTCACTGGCTCTGCGTTTGGTTGTGTGTGTGATAAAAGCAGTGGCGTTTGGTGTGGTTCTTCCCGGAATTGTGAAGGCGGTCCGCCATAGTTTGGGGTTGTGGAAAGGGACGGAGGAGGTTTCATGACAGCGGATGAGGCGATTCGTTATATAGAAGATTATTCGTGAAACCGAACGCGCCCCGGCCTGGAGCGGACGAGAGATTTGCTCCGGGCGTTGGGAAATCCGGAGAAACGACTGCGGTTTATTCATGTGACCGGCAGTAATGGGAAGGGCAGCACCTGCGCGATGCTGGCTTCTGTTTTGGAACAGGCGGGTTATCGGACCGGATTATACACATCGCCGTATCTGCAGGATTTCTGTGAGCGGATTCAGGTGAACCGAACGAATATTCCGAAGGAAAGGCTGGCGGATATTACAGGACTGGTTCGGAAGGTGGCCGACCGGATGGAAGACCATCCCAGCCAGTTCGAGCTGGTGACGGCCATCGCCATGCTGTTTTTTGCAGAAGAGAACTGTGATATCGTCGTGCTGGAGGTCGGCATGGGCGGCGCGCTGGACAGCACAAATGTTATTGATGCGCCAGAAGTAGCGGTAATCACCAATATTTGTCTGGAACATACAGAGTATCTGGGAACCACGATCGCAGAGATTGCCCGTACAAAGGCCGGCATTGTGAAGCCCGGCTGCGACGCAGTGGTTTACAATAGCACCCCGGAAGCGGTGGAAGTGATAAGGGAGGTTTGCGCGGAAAGAAAGGTTCCGGTGCACATGGTGGATTTTTCAGCCGTAAGGCTGACCCGCCATGGCCTGACAGGGCAGGAATTTCTCTGGAAAGGACTTGCCATTCGTCTTCCTTTGTCAGACAGACTGCAGCTGCGCAATGCGGCGACTGCCCTGACGGTGATTGAGGTACTTCGGAAGCGGGGATACGCAGTCCGTGATCAGGATATCGTAAATGGGTTTGCCGGTGTTTTCTGGCCGACCCGTATGGAGGTTGTGCAGAAAGAGCCATTGTTCCTTTTGGACGGAGGACATAATCCGCAGTGTGCGGACGCGATGACGGATTTTTTGTGTGAGTTTCTTCCGGACAGAAAAGTGGTATTTCTGATCGGATTTCTCCGTGACAAGGAAACAGAGGGAATACTGGAAAAACTGATTCCGTTTGCCGGAGAGTTTGTCTGTGTGGCGCCAGACAGTCCGCGTTCCCTCCCGGCGGAAATGCTGGCCGGGCAGATAAAGCGGCTATGTGATGTCCCGGTTCAAACCTGCAAAAGTGTTCAAACCGGGATCGTCAGAAGCATTCATTCCGGATTCCCGGTGGTTTGTTTTGGTTCCCTGTACCTGGCCGGGGAGATCAGAAATCAACTTGTTCTGATTCGGAAGACTTTTCAGCGAAAACAATGTATGGATGCCAGAAGGAATCTTACTGAGCAGCAGCGCACGGAGTTTAGTGAGCAGATTTTTCGGAGGCTTATAGAACTTCCGGAAGTGCAGCAGGCAAACGTTATTTTTTCGTATGCAGCGACATATGACGAGGTGGATTTGACGGCCTTTCATTGCTGGGCAAAGGATGAGGGCAAGACCCTTGCATTTCCTGTTTCAGGAAAGGGCGGTGTGATGGAGGCGTATGAGCCGTGGAACGATGACAGCTGGGAGACCGGCAAATACGGGATTGTATCACCCATGCTATCTCGCTCGGACTATATTTGCCCGGAGAAGATTGATCTGATTCTGATTCCCTGTGTGGGATGGGATGGTTATGGCGGCCGTCTGGGTCACGGAGCGGGGTACTATGATCGCTATCTATTGAAATGCGGAGGAGCTGCACAGGTTATGGTTGCTTTTGATGTCCAAAAGCTGGAGAGGACTGCGCAGGAAGAGACGGATCAGGCGGTATCCTGTGTTGTGACAGACACCGGAGTGAAGCGGTTTCTCTGATTATAGGGAAACATGTAGTGAAGATATCATGCGAGAAATAAATATGAAAGAGAAAAGTTGCAGAGAATTTGTGGAGCTCCTCGCCTCGAAATCTCCGGTTCCGGGCGGCGGAGGCGCCGCGGCCATGGCAGGAGCCCTGGGTACGGCTTTGGGTGAGATGGTGGGAAGCCTGACGGTTGGTAAGAAGAAATATGCGGATGTTCAGGATGATGTTCTCCGCCTGAAAAAGGAAGCGCAGAAGCTGGAAAGTGAGTTCCTGGATCTGGTAGAACGTGATGCGGAGGTGTTTGAGCCTCTTTCAAGAGCATATGGCCTCCCGAAGGATACAGAGGAGCAGAAGGCATATAAGGCAGAGGTGATGGAAGCAGCGCTGAAGGAGGCATGCACGGTTCCGGTTCGGATCATGGAGTGCTGTTGTAAGGCTATTGATCTGGTTCGCGAGATGGAAACGATCGGGACGGCTATAGCCATCAGTGATGCGGGATGTGCGGCGGCCTATCTGAGGGCTGCTCTGACCAGTGCATCGTTGAATGTGTATATTAATACAAAATCCATGAGAGATCGCAACTATGCGAGAAAGCAGGATCAATATGTGGCAAAGATGCTGGAAGAGTATGTTTCGATATGTGATGAAGTCTTTCAGAAGGTGCAGATGAGAGTAAGTGCGTGAGGTGATAATATGGCAAAGGTATTAAAAGGAAAGCCGGTTGCGGACAGGATTAATGAGGAAAGCATTGCACAGGTAGAGAAACTGCGGGAAAAAGGCATTCAACCGACACTGGCAATGCTGCGGGTCGGTGCGCGCGCGGACGATATCAGTTATGAGCGCGGAGCCATGAAGCGATGCGACGCTGTGGGTGTTGCAGTGAAAAATGTGGTTCTTTCGGAGAATATTTCTCAGGAAGTATTGATGGAGGAATTGGACAAATTGAATCGGGACAGTAAGGTTCACGGGATCCTGGTATTCCGTCCATTGCCGAAGCATATGGATGGAGAGGCAGTGAGGCTGGCGATGAATCCGGCGAAGGATGTGGATGGAATTACCGATGGCTCCCTGTCCGGTGTGTTTACCAATACGTCCGTGGGTTTCTGTCCCTGTACGGCGCAGGCTGCGGTTGAGATTCTGGATTATTATGGCATAGCGTGCAGTGGGAAGCGGGCCGCGGTCATCGGCAGGAGCCTGGTGGTGGGCAGACCGGCGGCGATGTTGCTGATGCACAAAAATGCAACGGTTACCATTTGCCATACCAGAACAGAGGACATGCCGTCTGTGACAAAGGAGGCGGATATTATAATTGTCTGTGCAGGGAAAATGGAGGCAATTGATGCGAAGTATTTCCGATCGGGACAGACGGTGATCGATGTGGGTATTGGCTTTAATGAGACAAAAGGAAAACTATGCGGAGATGTGGATTACGATGCCGTGGAGCCAGTTGTGGACGCAATTACACCGGTGCCGGGTGGCGTGGGATCTGTGACGACTGCTGTATTAGTGAAGCATGTAGTGGAGGCCGCCGGGAGGGCAGCGCGATGAAAACTGCGAAGACATTTGTATCCGGCATCATGGGCGGCGCCTGCATTAGTTTCGGCGGCATTGCTTATCTGCCTCTGGAAGAGAAAGTACTGGGCGCCCTGTTTTTTACGGTGGGATTATTTACAATCTGTACGTTCGGGCTGAATCTTTTTACAGGAAAGGTATGTTATGTGTTTGAACAGGACAGATTTTACGCACTGCAGATTCCGGTCATCTGGTTGGGAAATCTGACCGGGACGTGGCTGGTTGCTCAGATGGTGAAGCTCAGCCGTTTGAGCACACTGGCAGAAAAAGCAGATAGCATATGTCAGGTAAAACTGGAGGATGGATATCTGAGCCTCTTTCTTCTCGGAATTCTGTGTAATATTTTTATTTACATAGCAGTAGAAGGATTTAAAAACAACTTGCATGAGTTGGGAAAATATCTTTCCCTTTTTTTTGGCGTGATGGTGTTTATTCTCTGCGGATTTGAGCATTGTGTGGCAGATATGTTTTATTTTTCTGTGGCGGGGGTGTGGAGCGGACAGGCTGTCTTACGTTTGCTGGTAATCAGTGCGGGAAATGCAGTGGGAGCTGTGATTTTTCCGTTGGTGCGCAAGTGGCTTCAGGCATAGGTAGTGAATCAGGCTTTTAAGCAGTAATCATAAAAAGAATAAAACGGCCGTAGTTTTATATTACATAGCGCATTTGGTGAATTCCATAGATGGATAGCCAGATGCGCTTTTGTTATTTCATAATGAAATTATCGTCCATCTGCTTGCCATTTCGTCCAAAACGAGGTACAATTTGGACGAAAGGAACATGCGGCTGGACGAAAAGAAAAAATAACTCAGCTCAGGTGATATATGAGAAATTTTGATTATTCTAAACTTGCGCAAATAACATGGGATATGGAAATAATTAATTATCTGTCAAAAATATACGAATGCAAAGGCTGGCAAAATTTATTTATTCGGCAAAAACCGGTTGAGTTAACCCGCATGGTGGAAATCGCGAAGATTCAGAGCACTGAGGCATCGAATAAGATAGAAGGAATTGTGACGACCAACACGAGGATGCGGCAGCTGGTGGAAGAGAAAACAACACCCAGGAAATCGTGATGAAAGCGAAATTATGGGATACAGAGATGTTCTGAACACAATCCACGAAAGCCATGATTTCATCCCGGTGAGGCCAACTTATATATTACAGCTATACAGGGATCTGATGAAACGCGCAGGATTATCCTACGGAGGGCATTTTAAGAATGTACAGAATTACATTAATGAAACACGGCCGGACGGAACACAGGTGACACGTTTTACACCAGTTGCTCCTTATGAAACAGAGGCTGCAGTCGAGGCAATCTGCGATAACTATAAAAGGACGCTGGCGATGGAAACCGTTGATCCTCTTATTCTGATCTCTGCATTTATTTGTGATTTTCTGTGCATTCATCCTTTTAATGATGGAAATGGAAGAATGAGCCGGTTACTGACGCTCCTTCTGCTCTATCAGAATGGCTACGAGGTTGGAAAATATGTCAGCATCGAAAAAAAGATTGAAAATACAAAGGACATTTACTATGACGCACTCGAGAGAGCAGATTACGGCTGGCATGAAGAGAAAAATGACCCAACTCCGTTCATCCGCTATATGCTGAAGGTTATCCTGGCTTGTTACATAGAATTTGAAGAGCGGGTTGGGATTGTTGAAAAAACCGGAGTCAGAAGTTCGGCCTATGATGTGGTCAAGGCATATATTTCCGGAAAGGTTGGAAAGTTTACGAGTGCGGAAGTAATCGCCTCCTGTCCAAGTATCGGGCGTTCAGCAGCTTTGTCAGCCATAAAACGTCTTGTAGAGGAAAAAGAGATAATAAAAATGGGTACAGGAAGATCTACCTGCTATGTCAGGATGGATGCCGCTAATAATGATTCTCTAATTTATTTCAATGAATGAGCGCAGAATCGGAGGTATTTATGGACAAGGTAAAAATCCGAGATGCTCAGCTTTCTGATGCAGACCGCATTCTGGAAATATACAGATACTATGTAGAAAAAACAGCGATTTCTTTTGAATATGATGTGCCATCACCGGAGTCTTTTCAGAATCGGATGAAGAAGACAATGGAAAAATACCCGTATCTTGTCATTGAAAGGGATGGCTTTATTCTGGGGTACGCATATGCAGGTGCATTTGTCGGACGCGCAGCATACGACTGGTGCAGTGAGCTGACCATTTATCTGGATCGCAATTTACAGAAATGCGGGCTGGGGAGAAGGCTCTATGAAGAACTGGAAAAACGGCTTCGGAAAATGGGTATCCTCAACTTGTATGCCTGCATCGGCTATACAGAGAATGAGGATGAATATCTGACAAATAACAGCGCACGGTTCCATGCGCATATGGGATTTCAACAGGTTGGTTATTTTCAAAAATGCGGATATAAATTCGGCCGATGGTATGACATGATATGGATGGAAAAGATTATCGGCGAGCATAAAGAAAACGGGGGAACAGAATGATGGATTATGAAATCAGACAATTAGACAGCCGGACATGGGCGATTGAGAATCAGCATGTAAGATTTTTTCTGTTGACAGGTACACAAAGTAGTGTTA
>JAJQBV010000232.1:0-2700 GCA_021203115.1 Clostridiales bacterium
GTTTAAGTCCCAGAATATGGCGTTGAATTCCTATATCACGAAGGAGGGTCTGGAGATGGGCCGCGCCCAGGTGATGCAGGCGGAGGCCGCCGGTGCGGAGCCGTCGGTGCGGATGAACCCGATTCTTTTGAAGCCGACCAGCGACACCGGTTCTCAGGTGATCGTGGGCGGCGAGGTCGTCGGCGTCATGAGTGCGCGGGACTATTTTCAATATAAGAAGAAACTGGTGCCGGATATCAGGAAGGCATACGATTCGCTGGCTGCGGAGTATGATATCATTGTGATCGAGGGTGCGGGTTCTCCGGCGGAGATCAACCTGAAATCCGACGACATCGTGAATATGGGCATGGCGAAGCTGGCGGATGCGCCGGTGCTTCTGGTGGGAGATATCGACCGGGGCGGTGTCTTTGCGCAGCTGGTCGGGACGATGGAGCTTCTGGAACCGGAGGAGCGGGAGCGTGTGTGCGGGCTGATTATCAACAAGTTCCGCGGCGATCAGACGATACTGGATCCGGGCATCGAGACGCTGGAGAACCTGTGCGGGACGAAGGTGGTCGGCGTTGTCCCTTACATGGATGTCGATCTGGAGGACGAGGACAGTCTCTCCGCGCGGATGGAGGAGAGGCGGGAGGCGAAGCTGATCGACATCGCGGTGATCCGTTTTCCCCGGATCTCCAACTTTACGGATTTTAATATTTTCGAGAGTATCGACGGCGTCTCGGTGCGGTATGTCCGGCATCCGGCGCAGCTAAAAACCCCCGACATGATCATTCTTCCGGGGACGAAAAGCACGATGGCCGATCTGCGGTGGATGCGCCAATCCGGCATGGAGGCCGCTGTCTTAAAAGCGAAGGAAAAGGACACGGTGATTTTCGGCGTCTGCGGCGGATATCAGATGCTCGGGCAGATGTTCCGCGACCCGGACGGCGTGGAGGACGGGGGAAGCTTACGCGGAATGGGGCTGCTCCCGACGGAAACGGTTTTTGAGAGGGAAAAAACACGGACACGGGTTGAGGGTCGGTTTGAGAAAATCGGCGGTGCGCTGGCGGGGCTGTCCGGCGCGGCGGTCAGCGGCTATGAGATTCATATGGGACGAAGCGTGGAAATCGATGAAACCGGTCAGGGAACAACGGGTATGGAAAACGATTCCCGTGCCGCCCGGATGACGAGGATCCGCGACAGCGTTACCGGAACGGAGAAAACCGAGGGGATGAACTGCGAAAATGTCTACGGCACTTACATTCACGGGATTTTCGACCGGGAGGAAACGGCCCGGACGGTGGTGCAGGCGTTGGCGGCGCGGCGCGGAATCGATCTGTCGGATTTGGAAGCGACGGACTACGCGGCATATAAGGAAGCGCAGTATGATAAGCTGGCGGGGATTCTGCGGCGGCATCTGGATATGGAACGAATTTACGGCATTCTTGGATATACAAGGTTATAAAGGGATGCTCGCAGAGACAATTTCAACACGGGCACGCTCTCGCTAGTCTCCGCACGCAACGGTACGTAAGCGGCTAGAATACAGCCGCTAAGTACCGGCGGCTCCGTACTACCCGTGTGTGAAGTTGTCTGCTGCTCGCATCATTTACGTTTTGGAGATATGAAAGAGGTAATCGTATGGGGAATTTGGAAAAGTCCGGTGGTAGCATAGAGTATGAGTATGTATTGCCTGCTGATATCGAGAAGAGGAGCTTTGAGATTATCTCGGAGGAGTTTGCGCGGCGCGGTGTTTGTCTTGACCCGGAGCTTGCGCCGGTGATTAAGCGGGTTATTCACACGACAGCGGATTTTGACTATGCCGGGTCGCTTTGTTTTTCCCCGGACGCTCTGGAGAGGGCGCGGCGGGCGATTGCAAACGGCGCGTGCATTGTGACCGATACCCGCATGGCGCAGGCCGGGATCAACAAACGCGCGCTGGCGAAGTTCGGCGGCGAGGTGTATAATTTCATCGCGGATGAGGATGTGGCGGCGCTCGCCCGCGAGCGGGGGACGACCCGGTCCGCTGTCTGCATGGACAAGGCGGCAGCGCTTCGGAAACCGCTTATTTTTGCCATCGGGAACGCGCCGACCGCGCTGATTCGCCTTTGCGAACTGATCCGCGAGGGCAGGATCCGGCCGGAGCTGATTATCGGCGTCCCGGTGGGGTTTGTCAATGTCGTCTATGCCAAGGAGCTCGTCATGGAGACGGAGGTTCCGCATATCGTCGCGAGAGGGAGAAAGGGCGGCAGCAATGTTGCGGCGGCCATCTGCAACGCGATTCTTTATACTATGGAGTAATCATGTCCGGTCACAGAAGAAAAAAACACGGAACAATAAGAGCGAAACTGTATTCAGCGCGGCATGTGCTGGCGGGGCTGGCCTGTCTGGCGGTGATTCTGATCGTGATTGCCGCGGTCTCAGGGCGGGGCGGCGATATGGACGCGGTTGTCAGGAACATCTCGGAGGAGAGCATCGAGGCGCACACGCCGGACTATGATGTGCAGCTTCTCACGGTCAACGAGTATTCCCGGCCGGGGATTGCGCTGGAGGAGATCAACGGCATCGTTATCCATTACACCGCCAATCCCGGCACATCGGCGCAGGCGAACCGCGATTATTTCGAGGGGCTGAAGGATTCTCACGAGACCTATGCGAGCGCGCATTTTGTCGTGGGGCTGGAGGGTGAGATCATCCAGTGCATTCCGACGGCGGAGATTG
>JAJQBV010000232.1:2710-2996 GCA_021203115.1 Clostridiales bacterium
TCTACGCCTCCAACGAGCGCAACAGCGACACGATCGCGATTGAGTGCTGCTACGAGAACGAGGACGGATCGTTCAACGAAAGCACCTACGAATCCGTGGTTCACCTGACGGCGTGGCTCTGCGCGAGGTCCGGCCTGACCTCTGACGATGTCATCCGCCACTATGATATCACCGGGAAGTTGTGCCCGATTTATTATGTGGAAAATCCGGAGGCGTGGGAGCAGTTTCTTGCGGATGTGGATGATTATCTGAGGGGGATGTGAGGAGGGGTTTAAATTTATATATG
>JAJQBV010000129.1 GCA_021203115.1 Clostridiales bacterium
ACTATGGTGTTCCGTTTGATAATCGCACGGTTGTCTGCACTTACAGAATCGACATCCTTGAGGAGTGCGGCTACACCATCGAGGATCTTGAGGACATCACATGGGATGAGTTCATCACCATCGGTACCGATATCTATGAACAGACCGGCATGGCGATGATCTCCAGCCAGGCGGATTCTCCGGACCTGATCCTTGAGATGCTTCAGTCCGCGGGCGCTTCCCTCTTCAACGAGGATGGCACTGCGAACCTGGTCGGCAACAGCGCTCTTGAGGAGTGCATCAACTACTACATCGAGATGAAGGAAGCGGGCGTCCTGCTTGAGGTCAACTCATGGGATGACTATGTATCCTCCATCACCACCAGCCAGGTTGTCGGCACGATCAACGGCTGCTGGATCTGCGCGACCATCATGAGCGTTGAGGACTTCTCCGGACTGTGGGATATCACCAATATGCCGGCTCTGACCGAGACCGCAGGCGCGACCAACTACTCCAACAACGGCGGATCTTCCTGGTACATCACTGCGAACTGCTCCAACGTTGACCTGGCGATCGACTTCCTGTCCTACACCTTCGCAGGCAGCGTAGAGCTGTATGAGAACATCCTTCCGACCACCGCTGCGATCGCAACCTACATCCCGGCCGGTGACTCCGATGTTTACGCGGAGCCGCAGGAGTTCTGGAATGGTGAGGCGATCTATGCACAGATCGTAGAGTATGGCGCACAGGTTCCTTCCAACAACACCAGCGCGATGTACTATGATGTCCGCGGCTATGTCGGCACCGCGATCACAAATATTGTGAACGGTTTTGATTATGAGACGGAGATTGAGGATGCACAGAGCCAGTCTGACTTCGCGGGTGAGAACCTTGGTCTGCAGTAAGACTGCATTCTGACGGCAACTGAACAATAAGTAATTCATGTGCGGAGGCTGCTGCGTGCAGCCTCCGCAGCTTTGAAAAGAAGGGGGTTTTGAAGTGGAACCGAAAAAGAAAGGTATGTCTCTGATGGCGAAACAGAACGCGGCCGGCTGGGTGTTTTTGATCCCCGCCTCCGCCATGATCGCGGTCATGAGCTTTTACCCGATGATCAAGGCGTTCGTTATGTCGCTGCAGACCGGATCGGGCTCGAGGACGGAGTTTTCCGGATTCTACAACTATATCCGCATGTTTCAGGATAAGATCTTCGTCCGCTCCATCGGGAATACATTCCTGTATCTGGCAATCGAGGTGCCGATCATGCTGGTGCTGGCGATCCTGCTGGCACAGGTTTTGAATAATCAGCATCTGAAATTTAAAGGCGTTTTCCGTACCTGCGTTTTCCTGCCGTGCGCGACCTCGCTGGTATCCTACGCGATTATCTTCCGTTTCCTGTTTGCGACGGATGGATTTGTAAACCATATGTTGCAAGCGCTTCACATTACGAGTGAAAATATCAACTTTATCGGAACGGCCAGCACGGCAAAGTTTGTCATCATCTTCGCCCTGATCTGGAGATGGACCGGATACAACATGGTCTTCTTTCTCGCCGGACTGCAGAACATTGAGTATTCCGTCTACGAGGCGGCGCAGATCGACGGCGCCAACGGATGGAAGACATTCTGGAGCATCACCGTCCCGCTGTTAAGGCCGGTTATCGTTATGACAGGCATTCAGTCCATCAACGGTACGCTGCAGCTGTTTGACGAGTCGATGAACCTGACCAACGGCGGTCCCGCGAATGCGACGATCACCATGTCTCACTATGTATATAACAAGGCTTTCGTGAACGCGTCCGGCTTCGGCTACGCCTGCGCGATGGCATTTTTAATCTTTATCATGGTGGCGATCCTTGCCGCAATCAGTCAGAAAGTGGGTGATACGCGTGACTAAGAAGAAACAGAATGCTTCCATGATTCAGCGGAGACTGATTCCGACCTACATCTTCCTGATCATTATGTCCATTTATTCCGTGTTCCCGTTCTACTGGATGATCTCGGCTGCGACCAATACGATGGCGGATGTGTCCAGAGGAAAGCTGACGCCGGGAACCTATGCGGTTCAGAACTTTAAAAATCTGCTTGACAATCAGCCCGTTGGCCGGGCGATGGCGAATTCCTTTGCCTATGCGATCAGCGTGACACTGATCTGCCTTTTCATTTGCTCGCTCGCAGGCTTCGGTTTTGAGCTGTATCATGACAAATATAAAGACAGACTCTTTACGATTCTGCTGCTGGCTATGATGATCCCGCAGGTTGCAACGATGGTTCCGCTGTTCAAGATGTTCTCCGCATGGGGACTCCTGAACTCGATCCCCGGCTTCTTCCTGCCGATGATCTCGACGCCGTTTATGATCATGATGTTCCGGAACAATTCACGAAACTTCCCGGTGGCGCTCCTTGAGGCGGCCCGTCTGGACGGTCTGAACGAGTTCGGCATTTTTGTCCGGATTTACTTCCCGACCATGCGGTCTACTTACGCGGCGGCAGCGGTTATCACTTTCATGAATTCATGGAATGCTTACCTGTGGCCGAAGGTCTGTATGACAGACGGTAAGTCACTGAACATGGTTATGCTGGTTTCCAACCTGACCGGCGGATATGTTATCGACTACGGTATGATCATGATGGCTGTTCTGTTCTGCTCCATCCCGACGATGGTTGTCTTCTTCGTCCTGCAGAGACAGTTCGCAGAAGGTATTACCGGTGCGGTGAAGTAGGAGACAGACTCCGGTGTGAACTTCACACAACGTTACAAATGTATAGGGATTGCGATAAGAAGTATCGTATATACAAAAAGGGAGCTGCCGGTCGGCAGCTCCTTCGTTGTATGAGTTTGTTGTGATATTGATATAAAACAGAAAGACTTATTCTTCGGTGTCCGTTTCTTCTGAATCTGTTTCTGCGGAGTCATCGATGGCGAGATCCATGACCTTGCTTCCGTCCTTGTAGAGCGTGATGGAATCGTAATTTTCATCGGCAGTGTAGGTGTAGATCGTGGAGG
>JAJQBV010000131.1 GCA_021203115.1 Clostridiales bacterium
GCGGGCAAAACTTCTCATTTTAATTTGTTCTAAATCTTGACATAGGACCAATTCTGCTTTTTCTGAGATATTTACGTTAAACAAAACCATACCTCTTTTCTATCTCATCCAATGCTTCTTCCATCAGCCGCACTCTTCCCTCTTCAATCTGCTGACGGGATTCTGCAAGGTCAGAAAGAATCTGATCCTGCGAAAGTGGTGTATATGGATTAGCGGGTTTTTTCGAAACAAACAGCTTCTGTGTAAATTCCATAACCCGTATTCTTGCGTCTTCCGGCATAGCTTCTAACATAGATAAAGTCGCATCTATCGTACTCATAATCCTCAGTCCTCCTTCCTGAAAATTAACAAATCATGAACCTTCGATTGTTTAATTATAGCAAAGCTTGGCAAACCTGTCCATATATTATCGAACATTTGTTTCGTCTGATAAGAGCAACCACATATCACGGTTGCTCCAATCGTTACTTCTCTCAAGCTACTTTTCAGCTATTATAGCAGATTTGCAGGCATAATAGGAGCGGTTCAATGTATTCTTATATCTTCCGGCCTCAAACATAACACTGGCATCTTCCAACGCCTCCAGACAACATTGATAGCGGTATCTGGATAAATCCTCTACGCTGCGCTCCATAGGGTAATCCCCTCTTTCTTCACATTTTTATAAAAAGGAAGCACATCTTCCCACTCCATAAAATTATCATAATCAATCAGAAGAACAGATATTACTTTGCCGTAATCCAGTTCCAGATCTACGGTTAAGTCTACCATCTTTTCATGCATTTCTTCTGTATAACCCCGGACAAGCAACGCAATATCTACGTCTGACTCCTCTGTCGCAGTGCCTCTTGCAACTGAGCCATATAATATTATGCTTTCCAAAGCATCTCCAAAGATATCACAAAAACCCGGAAGCATTATGTCAAATACATCCTGCAGGCTCTTCATAATGAAAACCTCCTCACTGCATTATATCCGTCATGCCTTAGGACAATATAATCATACCATAATTGATACCAAATTACCACATGGAAACAGGTACGAAACCATTATTAAAATCAAAGGTGCAAATTACAGATCTCCTCCTTGGAAATCACGCATCCCCTTTTCGAATCCTGTTCACAATTATGCCGTTTTCACACCGTCCACCCAATCCAATCGGACACAATATATTGTGTTTTATTGTTCAGAAAAATCAATATATTGTGTTTCGGAAGTCACTGTCGTAGTAGGACACAAAATACTCCACCGCGTTCTCGGGGAAGAACTCCTTCATCTCGCCGTATAATTGCGCCGCGAGGGTTTTATTTGCCATAGCATGCGAAAGAAGCTGCCGGTGGCAGGTTCTGTAGCTGTGCGAAATTACCAAGGTCAGCTTCTGGAGTGCTTCGATGACATTCGCCATCGTGAAGGTCTTCCCGGAACCCGTAACCCCAAGCAAAGTCTGGAATTGGTTGCCTTCTTTAAAGCCTTTGACAAGGTCTGCGATGGCCTGCGGCTGGTCGCCGGTGGGCTCGTATGTTTTGTGCAATTTGAACAGTTCCTGTCTTCGTACACATACTGCCCATCTCCTTTCTGAGATCTTTTACATTGTATCAAATCACAGCACATCTGTCCAGATATTATCGAACGTTTGTTTTGTTATTATTTACCTCGTTCTTGCACTATTTTTGTGATATCATATCATTAGACGATTCCCAAAATGAGAGGAGGCTCCGAATGGCGACATGGAATCCCTGGCACGGCTGCACAAAGGTGAGCAGCGGTTGCTCAAAATGTTATGTCTACAGGCGTGATGCCGAGTTTGGAAAGGACGCTTCCGTTGTCAAAAAGACAGCGTCCTTTGACCTGCCAATAAAGAAAGACCGCCGGAAGCAGTATAAACTGCAGCCGGACGGCGAGTATATCTATACCTGTTTTACATCGGACTTTTTTCACACGGCGGCAGATGAGTGGCGCGCAGATGCCTGGGCAATGATGCGGCAGCGGCCGGATCTGGAGTTCTATTTCATTACCAAGCGCCCGGAGCGTTTCCGTGTCAGCCTGCCGGGCGACTGGGGCGACGGCTATGAAAACGTACACATCTGCTGTACCTGCGAAAACCAGCAGATGGCAAACCGGCGGCTTCCGATTTTTCTTGAACTTCCGATCCGACACAAAGAGATCATCCATGAACCGATGCTGGAAGCGATCAATATCCGCCCTTGGCTGAAAGAGTATCACGCTGAAATCGAACTGGGTTCCTGCGGCGGAGAATCCGGCGACGACGCCAGAGTCTGCGATTTTGGATGGGTTTTAAACACCATGAACCAGTGCGTGGAATACGATGTCCCGTTCCATTTCCACCAGACCGGATATAATTTCCGGCGCAACGGACGCATATATCATATCCCGCGGAAGGATCAGCATACGCAGGCGTCAAAGGCAGGGGTGGACTATCCACCAAAAAATTCTAAATAGTATAAGCCTCTATCTGTTCATATCGGCATCGCCCATCTGCCGCTCAATCCACTCCATCAGCACATCCGATTCCGCAACTTTCAGCTGCTCTCTCTCCTGTTCCGACATCCTGTAAACAACGCCATTTTTGCTGCGCGCATTGTTCGTACTCCCCGATGGTGCTCCTCCAGCCGGATTCGAGGCAACCGGCATCTCCTGCAGACGTTCCGCCAGCTTTGTATTCCTCGCGGTGGTCGTCTCATTGCGGACGGCATAGGCGACCGCTTTTTTCTCGCCGATCAACACAAGGATTTTCTTTGCCCGTGTGACGCCGGTGTAAAGAAGGTTCCTCTCGTGGATTCCTGGCGTGCAGCCAACCCGCATATCGTGGCATTCTGGTGGGAGGTAGACCGCACCGTGAAGAATGTCATCAAAACAAGGGCATCTGCCGAAGTAAACGGCGGTACAGAAACACCCGGAATACTCAGGCATCACCTTTGAATACAGAAGCGGGATGCTTTTCATCCGGCTCCCGTCCGGCC
>JAJQBV010000185.1 GCA_021203115.1 Clostridiales bacterium
GAGTGGAAAAAGCTGGATCTGCAGTTTGACGGAATCTGTACCGGCTTTCTCGGATCCGTGGAGCAGATTGAGCTTGTGGAGGGATTTCTCCGGGAGTTCACCGGGGAGAAGACGATCGTCCTCATTGACCCGGTCATGGGAGACTACGGAAAGCCCTATGAGACCTATACGATGGAGATGTGCCGGGAGATGCGCCATCTGGTGCAGTACGCGGATATCCTGACGCCGAACCTGACGGAGGCATGTATCCTGACAGACACTCCCTACAAGGAAAAGTGGAGGGTGGCGGAGATCACGGCCATGGCGGAATCCTTAAGTGCCATGGGGCCGGAGAAGATTGTGATCACCGGCATTCCGCAGGGCGGTTTTGTGGCAAACCTCTGCTATGAGAGGGGAAAAGAGGTTCGTGTGCGGCGGACGCACCGGGTCGGAACCTCCCGTTCCGGGACCGGAGATATTTTCGCGGCGATCCTTGCGGCGGACGCGGTGAACGGCGTGCCCTTCGGGGATTCCGTAAAACGGGCATCCGCATTTATCAAGCGGTCGATCATCAGCTCCATAGAGCGGAATATTCCGCTGACGGACGGGGTTTGTTTTGAGGAACATCTGGCGAGGCTGGCGCCGAAATAGAGGAAGAAGGATTTAACATGGAGATTTTATACAAGGTACACAACGGACTGTATGCAAACCTGACGAACAAATGTCCCTGCGCGTGCGTGTTCTGCCTGCGGCAGACCATGGACCGAGTCGGGGAGTCGGACAGCCTCTGGCTGGAGCGCGAGCCCGCGCTGGAGGAGGTGATCGCGGCGTTTGACCGCTTCGACATGAGCCAGTTTGAGGAGTTTGTCTTCTGCGGGTTCGGGGAACCGACGGAGGCGCTTCCGGTGCTGCTTCCGGTGGCAAAGTATGTGAAGGAGAATTTCGGGACGAAGATCCGCATCAACACGAACGGGATGGGGAACCTGATCTGGGAGCGGGATATCACGCCGGAGTTTGAGGGGCTGATCGATGTGGTCTCCATCAGCCTGAACACGCCGAACGCCGAGCGCTATCAGGAGCTGGTGCGCAGCAAATTCGGCGCGGGTTCTTTCGAGGCCATGCTTGATTTTGCCAGACGGTCTGTCCGCCATGTGCCGCGGGTCATTCTCTCCACGGTGGATACGACCATCACGCACGAGGAGGAGGCCGAGTGTCAGCGGATTTGCGATGAGATCGGGGTGACATACCGGATCCGGCCGTGGGCGGAATAAATTTCAAGATGAGATGAGTATTCTGAAAATGGGGGAGGAAAATGCTCATGAGGAGAAAGCGACGGTTGTACATTGTTTTTATCGCAGTGCTGGCCTGCATTTATGTGGTGCTGCTGCTTGCGATGCTACTGGCGGAGTCCGCCAACCCGCAGTCGTCCATCCGGACGCTGGAGGATGCGATCTGGTATTCCGTCGCGACCCTGACGACGGTCGGTTACGGTGATGTCACGCCGATCACGCCGATCGGGCATGCGGTCGGGATCGTCTTTCTGCTTTTATCGACCGGCATTCTGCTGACCTTGTTCGGGACATTTTTGTCCTTCCTTATGAGCGAGGGGTTTCCTCTACTGGTTTTGTCCATGCAGAAAAAGAAAAACTGGTATTATTTTGCCGATATGGGGCTGGAAGCGAATACGCTGGCGCAGCAGATCCTCGCGGAAGACCCCCGGGCAGTGATTATTTACGGGCAGGGAAAAAGCGCGGTGGAGGAAAAGCCGGATTATCCCTGCCTTTGTGTCAATGTCTCGCCGGAGCGCATTGCCGGGGCGAAGCATGGAGTCGGGACGAAGTGCAAGGTTTTTCTGATGAAAGAAAATGACATCGGCGTCAATCCCCGCGCGGTAAATATCGCGCGGCTGCCGGTCGAGGTCTATGCGAGAACGGTCAGCGGGGAGGACAGCCTCTCCGGAAACATTCATTTCTTCCACAGCTATGACTGCTGCGCGCGGGAGTATTGGCGGGAGAAGCCGCTGACCAGCGCGGAGCGCCGGATTGCCCTGATCGGTTTCGGGCACTACGGAGAGGCGCTGCTCACCCGCGCGATTATGACAAACGTGATCTCACCGGAGCATCATGTCACCTATCATGTTTTCGGGGAGGTTGGAGATTTCCTGAATATTCATCACGGGCTTGCCGATGTTTTCTCGCTTCAGGAGGAGTCGGCAGACCGGGATTCGCTGATCTTTCACGCGGCGTCGTGGACGATGGAGCACGCGCTTTTTGAGGAGATGGACCGCATTATCATCTGCGACGATGACGAGCAGAACGGGTGGGATATTTTCTGGCAGATGCGCCGGTACTATCTGATCCGCGGGCGGATCGATCTGCGGAGCAACCGTGTGATTCCGGGCGTGTCTCATTTCGGGACGAACGAGTCGATTTACACGCCGGAGCATATCCTCAGGACGACATTGAATCAGGTGGCGGTGGCGATGAACAATCTGTACCGGAACAGCCATCCGGAGGATTCGCTGGATTGGGATCAGCTCGGGGATTATCTCAGGCAGTCCAAGATCGCGGCGTCTGAGCATATTTTTACCAAGGTGCGGATTTTGCTGCAGGACGAAAATATTACGAAGCTGACGGCGCAGATGCTTGCCGACGCCTACGCGGTATATAAAGAAATGATCCGCGACTCAGAGTGTCTGGACCGCTTTCGCCGGATCGAACACCAGCGGTGGCTGCGGTTTTACGCGTTTTATAACTGGTCCTTCGGGGAGACTCACGATGAAGCGCTTCGTCAGGATCCGCGCCTGAAGTCCTACGAAGAGCTGACGCAACGGCAGAGGGCATACTGTGATTATTCGTGGGAGCTGCTCGGCGAGCTTCAGCTGAAAAACGAGGCGGCCGGAGGATAACGCATTTTGCAATCATAAAATTTCTAGTTACAGTTCACACCCTAGCCAGTTTTCAGTTTTTTGTGCATATCGCTGAAATTT
>JAJQBV010000093.1 GCA_021203115.1 Clostridiales bacterium
AAACATCCGAATAAAAGTTTTCTAATTGGATATCTCCACGTCTCCGCCCCTATCCTTAAAATAATTTTCAATCTGAGCGATCATCACATTTACATCATCAGCATACTCGACAAGATTTACATGGTTATAAACCCAATCATCGCCTCCGACCTCGATCACATTATACTGCTCATCATATGTATCCATGCAGCATATACTCGGCATCTGGTAATGTAAACTGCCCGGTTTTACTTTCCATTCATCGCTGACACGATCGAGCGGATGACCGCGAAAGCCACGCCCGCCACCGGCCAGATAACCCATGAAATATGCCAGCTCGCGCAGACAAAGCTGACTCCCAGATAGACAACGGTGATAATCCCCCAGTAAGCCCCGTCGAAAACTTCCAGCCGTTTATTTTCCCGCTTCTTCTCTACTGTATAATCTCCCTGCTGTAGCAGTCGGTCATACCCGCCCTTGCGGACTGCTGCCCGGACAATCAGGTACACCCCCAGTGCGACAAGCACCAGTAAAAGTCCGGACAAGTATATGAGAATACTGTCTGCGGCATCCGCCGCATTGGCAACCACGATTGGCACACAGGAAATCACACACAAGGCTGCGCCAAAGGCAATCCCCTGATAGAATATCGGGCGAAACTCTTTTTCTTCTTTCTCTACGATTCCGGCCACTCCATAGGAAAGCCGGAATTCTTCTTTTTCCAGATATTCGTACTCATTCAGGCGCAGACCGTTTAAGATGAACAGAATCACCGCCGCTGCTACGATTGCAAGCAGCACTCCGGTACCCACGCCGCCTGCAGCATCTTCTGTCGGGAATACCTGCCCGGTCTCTGACATGCCGGAAAATATCAATAAAGGAACCGGAGACAGAATGCACAGACCCACACCCAGAGCAATCCGTCCAGCGCCGTCCCGGATTGCAGCCAGATATTCCGTCGCTGTTTCCACGGATATCTCCCGCGCATCCTCCGGATGATACACATCCGCGACAACCTCTCCCGGCAGTTCCTCCATCTCATCCTTCAGCAGATAATCCGTACTGATTCCGTAAATTCTGGAAATCTCCAGTATCTTGTCGATTCCCGGTATCGAAGCCCCGCTTTCCCATTTGGAAACTGACTGCCTTGACACATTCAGTTTCTCCGCAAGCTCTTCCTGGCTCAGTCCGGCCCTTGTGCGGAGAGTCAAAAGTTTTTCTGATAAAATCATAATGCGTTGTCCTTTCTTCACCCGGATCCTTCCGGGATATTGAAGAAATTGTAGCAAAACACGCGGTTGCGTAAATATCTCAGCAGCTCTGCACGTTTTAACGATTGCGTTATTCCAGAAGAAAATCCATTGCGTGGATTACTTTAATGCCATCCTGCGGTTGAGGCATATCACACTTCATTGCAATCACAATTTTTTCATAGTTATCCTTTATCTTGCGAAGCGGTGAAAGCTCCCGTTCCCGTGTTTCCGGAGCGTTCATACTCTCCGTGACCTGAATATACTTTTTCTCATCGGCTTTTGTCGCAATAAAATCTACTTCCTTATTATCAATCTTACCTATTGCAATATCATAGCCACGCCGCATCAGCTCAAAGAATATAATATTCTCTAAAATGTGTCCGGTGTCTCCATCCCGATACCCCAGAAGATAATTCCGCAGTCCTATATCGACGATATAATACTTACCAAGAGTACGTAAATACTCTTTGCCCCGGATGTCAAAACGCTTTATCTCATAAAAAATATACGCTTCCTTTAATGCTTCAATATAAGCCTGTATTGTCCTGACCGCCGGTTTTGTCTTCCGTTTTCCTTCCTCCAACAAACCTTCATTTGTAAGCGTATTCCCGATGGATGTGGCAGAGACATTGCTCCCAACATTATCTGCAAGGAACATAATGATTTTGCGGAGCAGAACCGGGTCAGTGATCATATGCTGTCCCTTGCGTCGCTCCCGCTCCAAAATATCATTGACAACTGCTGCTGAATACACTCCGTCTAATACAGCCGCAACACGGTCTGGCTCCAGACCAACATCAGCAAGCATCGGCATCCCGCCGTAACGGGCATATTCAGCAAAAAGTTCTCTGGCCTCGTAGACATCGCCATCCACATCGGTGATGCGCTTCCGGATAGCGCCGGAAGGCGTCTTTTTTTCTGTCACGGAATATCCATGAAAATCCAGAAATTCCTTAAAGGACAAGGGAAACACCTTAATCTCGACATATCTACCGGACAGATAGGTAGACAGTTCAGAAGACAATAGGTATGCGTTAGATCCTGTAATATAAATATCAGAATCAAAATCGACCCGAAATGAATTCACGGCGTTTTCCCACCCGGTAATTCTCTGTACCTCGTCAAAGAACAGGTACATTCGCTTTTCAGGGATAACACGCTCTTTCACATATTCATAAAAATCTCTGGGTATCATATCGGCAAACGCCATAGATTCAAAATTCATTTCTATGATCTGCCGATCCGGGATACCGCTCTCTTTCAGATGGCTTATCATAAGCTTCATCAGACTGGACTTCCCACAGCGGCGAATGCCGGTTATTACCTTAATCATCTCTGTATCCTGAAAAGTGATCATTTTATCAAGATACAAATCCCGGTTCTTCAATTCATGCTTCAACATAGATACTGCACCGCCTTTCTGGCAAAAATCATATCATAAAAGCAGGCAGGCATCAAGTTTTATTGTATTTATTCCATAAACTTCTTATTTTTTTTGAGTTTGTGACACGAATCGTCACATCGTGATTACACCACGATCCAATTCGTCACTCGTCAAATATCGAGCCCCATCACAATTTCATCTCCATCTCTCTCCCCTGTATGTGTAAATTTCAGCTTTTTATATAATGAAAGTGCTGCTTCGTCTCCTTCGATATAACAGTGGTCCTATGTCAAGATTTAGAACAAATTAAAATGAGAAGTTTTGCCCGCTA
>JAJQBV010000023.1 GCA_021203115.1 Clostridiales bacterium
TCCCGCACATCACACCACCGGCCGATGTCCTTTCTCTTTTTCCGGATCTCCTCCCCGCGCTCGATGCCGAACACCTTCAGAGAATACTCCTTATCCTGCAGCATCCCGCAGAGCACCTCGTCATACCGCTCCGCCCAGGCGTACACATCCTCGTAGACCTTCTGCGCGGAGAAGGTGGCGATGACATTTTTCGATACATCGATCAACTTATCCATGTCGAAGAGCGCCCCCTCCGTGGAGCTCATCTTCTTTAATGCAAACGGGAAATCATAGAGATCCGCTGTCTCGTTATTTTTGCGCCACATCTCAAAATCCGAGTTCGCGACGGTCATCAGGTACTCCTTCACCGACTCGGCGGGGATTCCCTCCCTGTGATAGAAATTCACCGCTGCCTCTGGATCCTTCCGCTTGCTGATCTTGCGTTTGAAGGTGACCGTCTCGCCATTCTCATCGAGAATCACGCTGCCGTTCTCATCCACCTTCGCCTCGCTCTTTAGCATCGGCGCATAGTGACAATACTTCGGCGCCTTAAATCCCAGAGCATGGAAAAGCTCCAGATGAAGCGGCACCGACGGAAACCATTCGCTGGAACGGATGACATGGGTCGTGCGCATCAGGTGATCATCCACTGCATGGGCAAAGTGATAGGTGGGCAGGCCGTCGCCCTTGATGATGACGATGTCCATGATATTCTGGGGCATTTCTACCTTGCCCTTCACCATATCCCGGTGCGTGATCCGGCCATCCTCCCGACCCATCACCTTAAAACGGATGACATAGGGGTCGCCCTTTCGGATGTGCGCGGCCGCCTCCTCAATGGGGAACTCGCGGTATATCGCCCACTCGCCGTAGTAGCCGATATTGCCCACTTTCGCCTCCTCCTGCCGACTGCGCAGGTCAGCCAGATCCTCCTCCGTGGCAAAGCAGGGGTACGCCCGATCCTGAATCAGAAGGTACTTCGCATAGGCTTCATAGATCTCTTTCCTCTGCGTCTGAATATACGGGCCGTAGTCACCGACGGACTCCGTCTCGCTCGTCATGCCCTCATCAAAAATGATATCAAAATCCCGCATGGAATCGATGATTCCCTGAACGCCGTTCTCAATCTTGCGCTTCTGATCCGTGTCCTCGATGCGAAGGATCAGGACGCCTCCCGTTTTTTTCACAAGGGAGGTCTCCACAATGCACTGCTCCAGCGCACCGATGTGGACAAACCCTGTCGGACTCGGCGCGAAACGGGTCACGACGGCTCCCTCCGGGAGATCGCGCTCCGGGTACTTCTCCTCATAATAAGAGATATCCCGGGCGTCCGGGAATATCAAATCTGCAAGCTCCTGCCTGTTCATAACTGCTCTCCTTTATTTAACCTGCTGCCGACATACACAGCAGCTCTAATAAATCTTTTCCACATCGTCTAGACCATAGGTGTCCAGAAACGCCTGCAGGTCCTCCGCATTGCGGATCAGACCGATCTCCTCGATCTGCCCGGTCTGCAGGTTCTTAAATCCGGCCACCTGTTCACCGGTACAGATACTGCACCGCAGAACAGGCTTATACAGAGAAGCATCGTATTCTTTCCGCTGTATTTCTTTTTTCTTTTTTGAAAACAGACCCATATGATCTCCTTTCTCCGCACATTCAGGCCGAACCGTTTATCATTCTTTAATTCAGCAACGCCAGAAGCGACACCTTGGGCTGCGCGCCCACGGTCTGATTGGTGATCTCGCCGTCTTTGATCACAACCAGCATGGGAATGCTGCTCACCTGAAACTCCTTCGCCAGCTCCGGCTCCTCATCCACGTTCACCTTTCCTACCTTAATGTCGCTGCGCTCCGCGGCGATCTCCTCCAGCACCGGGCCGACCATCCGGCACGGTCCGCACCATGTCGCCCAAAAATCGAGCAGCACCGGCTTATCGCTGTTCATCACTTCCTCGTTAAAATTGTCCGCTGTAATATGAATTGTACTCATAATGTCCTCCTTTTCTTCTTTCATTGTCAGTTTATAGAATATCCTACTCTGATTTCAAAATCAACCGCCAAAACCACTTTCTGTCACGGGGCAGCAATATATTCCGTGATCTCTCCCCAGCTCTGCATCAGCCGCTCCATCTGAAACGCGGCGTTGGCCGGGCTGGTGGAGGGAAGCTTCGTGATTTCCCGTCCTGTCGCAGGGAAGCAGTATCTCATATACAGATCATACGCCTTCCCTCCGTTGGCATAAATCTGTCGTACCGAAGCGCAGTCCAGAATCACACGCATGTCGTTCGCGACGACATTCCGTATGGAACTGTCGCTGGATCCGACGATATCGCACGCCGAGATCACATCCCAGATTGCAATATGATTTCGAAGAAGGAATTCCGTTTTCTCCGAAACCGTGACCGGTGTGCGCTCATCCGTCAACGCCGCCAGAAGCCGCCAGAAGCGATTCTGCGGATGGCCGTAATAAAAATGATTTTCTCTGGACTTCACCGAGGGAAAGGTTCCCAGAATAAGAATCCGGGACTGCTCATCCCACACCGGCTCAAAGTTGTGAACGAGTCTCTGATATTCCTGCATGAATCCGATTCTACCATATTTTGTACCGAAAGTCAGCAGAAAAACCATCTTTTATACTGTATACATAATGAAACACATCCGGCCGTTTCCGCATCTGGCAATCTATAACCGTATTTTATCGCAACCCCGCGTATTTCCTTGACTCGACCAACGCTCCAGTCGCGATTTTCCGAAAAAATATTGACCTTTTTTTGCCATATGGTATAAAGGATTTAGCTCCTGCAGGGCGAAACCATCAAGACGGCAGAGCAGCCATCTGCCGCAGGAAAGGAGTTTTTTACATGGAGCAAAAAGAAACCTTCGGAAAATACATTTCACAGAAACGAAAGGCGACCGGCCTCTCACAGAAGGCACTGGCTGACAAGCTCTTTGTCTCGGAATCGG
>JAJQBV010000087.1 GCA_021203115.1 Clostridiales bacterium
CTGCAAAGGTAAAGACCATTCGGAAATTTCTCGGCAAAAATTATGAGGTAACTGCTTCCAACGGCCATGTGCGGGATCTTCCGAAGAGCTCGCTCGGTATCGATGTGGAGCATGACTTTGAACCGAAATATATTACCATCCGCGGAAAAGGCGACATCCTTGCCAATCTCAGGAAAGAAGTGAAAAAAGCAGATAAAGTATATCTTGCAACCGATCCGGATCGGGAAGGTGAGGCCATCTCATGGCATCTGTCACAGGCACTGAAGCTGGATGAGAAGAATACACGGCGGATCACATTCAACGAGATTACAAAAACTGCCGTGAAAGAGTCGCTGAAGCATCCGCGGGACATCAATATGGATCTTGTAAATGCTCAGCAGACCCGACGAATCCTGGACCGCCTCGTCGGCTACCGGATCAGTCCGCTGCTCTGGGTCAAAGTGAAGCGCGGTTTGAGCGCCGGACGTGTCCAGTCGGTCGCGCTGCGCATTATCTGTGACCGCGAAGATGAGATCAACGCCTTCATTCCGGAGGAATACTGGACGCTGGAAGCGCTTTTGCAGGCGCCGGGAGAGAAAAAGACCATGACCGCGGCGGTTTACGGGGATGAGAGCGGGAGAATTGCGCTTCACAATGAGGCGGAGGCTTCCGCAATCCTGAATGCCGTCCGCGATCAGGAGTTTCAGGTTCTGGAGGTAAAGAAAAGCGAGCGCACAAAGAAACCGCCGCTTCCTTTCAGCACCAGCACACTGCAGCAGGACGCCAGCAAATACCTGAATTTCTCGACACAGAAGACCATGCGCCTTGCCCAGCAGCTTTACGAGGGTGTGGATGTAAAGGGAAGCGGAACAGTAGGTCTGATCACATACCTTCGTACTGATTCGACACGTGTCTCAGAGGAGGCAAAAGCATCTGCCGCCGCCTATATTGAGGAACATTACGGCAGCCGCTATGTATCTGCACAGGGACGTTCCGGGGAGTCTTCCGCCCATATTCAGGACGCACATGAGGCGATCCGCCCCACGGATATCCGCCGCTCTCCGGTGTTGGTGAAGGAATCCCTGACACGCGACCAGTTCCGTCTGTATCAGATGATCTGGAACCGCTTTGTCGCGAGCCGGATGACGCATGCATACTATGAGGCTACCAATGTCCGCATCGGTGCGGGGCAATACCGTTTTACGCTTTCGGCATCCGCGCTGAAATTTGACGGATATCTTTCCGTCTATGCGATGGACGAGAAAAAACAGGATACAACCGTCCTTTCAAAGAGTCTGGAGGAAGGACTTATCCTGAAGACGAAAGGATTTGAGCCAAAACAGCATTTCACGCAGCCGCCGGTACATTATACGGAGGCAACCCTCGTCCGGACGCTCGAAGAGCTCGGAATCGGCCGGCCAAGCACCTATGCGCCGACCATTACCACACTTCTCGGCAGAAGATATGTTGTAAAGGAAAAGAAAAACCTTTATGTTTCCGAGCTGGGAGAAGTGGTCAACCGGATTATGAAGGATGAATTTCCCGCCATCGTGGACGAACAGTTTACCGCAAACATGGAATCCCTGCTGGATGATGTGGAGGCGGGCAGTGTGAGCTGGCGGGAGGTTGTAAAAAATTTTTACCCCGATCTGGATGAGGCGGTTCGGAAGGCGGAGCAGAATCTGGAAAAAGTGGAGATTGCAGATGAGGTTTCCGACGAGATCTGCGAAGTCTGCGGGCGGAACATGGTCATCAAATACGGGCCCCACGGGCGATTCCTCGCGTGTCCCGGATTCCCGGAGTGCCGCAACACGAGACCGCTGCTGGAAAAGATCGACGTACCCTGCCCGGCCTGCGGCAAAGAGCTCGTTTTTAAAAAGACACGGAAGGGGAGGAGATACTACGGATGCGAAAATTATCCGGACTGCGATTTTATGTCATGGCAGAAGCCTTCTTCCACACCCTGCCCGGTCTGCGGCAAATATATGGTTGAAAAGGGAAACCGGCTTGTCTGTTCTGACAGGGAATGCGGATATGTTCAGGCCGTGGACAGTAAAATTAAAATGTAGCGGAGGAGACAAATGAGTAGTGTACAGCTGTTAGATAAGACAAGAAAAATCGGGAAGCTTCTTCACAACAACAATTCATCCAAGGTGGTATTCAATGATATCTGTGCCGTGATGACGGATATTCTGGCCTCCAATGTGCTTGTCATCAGTAAAAAGGGAAAGGTTCTCGGAATTTCAGCGAGCAAAGACAATCCCGTGCTGACCGATCTGTTAAGCGACCAGGTGGGCGGCCACATTGATCCCGCGCTGAATGAACGTCTTCTGAGCATTCTTTCCACCAAGGAAAATGTCAATCTGGAGACGCTGGGTTTTACCAGGAGTGATGTCCGCAGCTTTGATGCGACGATCGCACCGATCGACATCGCGGGAGAGCGCCTGGGCACCCTGTTCATCTACCGGCAGGACAGACAGTATGACATAGACGATATCATCCTGTGCGAGTACGGCGCAACCGTTGTCGGGCTGGAAACCATGCGGTCTGTCAACGAGGAGACCGAGGAGGAATCGCGGAAACAGCACATCGTAAAAGCAGCCTTCAACACACTGTCTTATTCGGAGCTGGATGCCATACGCCATATTTTTCAGGAACTGGACGGTCGCGAGGGGGTACTGGTTGCCAGCAAGATCGCGGACCGTGTCGGCATCACCCGCTCTGTCATTGTCAATGCGCTCCGCAAATTCGAGAGCGCCGGGATTATCGAATCCCGCTCCTCCGGCATGAAGGGCACCTACATAAAGGTATTAAACGATGCACTTTTTGACGAACTGGACAGAAGGGAAGAATAGAATAGATTTTCAAATAACGGGTTGTTTTTTAAGGGTGGATATACTATAATCAATTTATAAAAAAGAACGGCGTGCGCGCACGGATGTGTGT
>JAJQBV010000002.1 GCA_021203115.1 Clostridiales bacterium
TTTTAACAGGTCTTGTTTTTGTGCTCACCTACTGGCTAGGGTGTGAACTGTAACACTACAACAGCCAGAATCCAGAACTGGTACAACTGTGTCATAAATGCGGCGTACACCGTGACGGCAAAGTATGCCAGGATGCAGACAGCGATCAGCCGTTCTGCACGGATTTTCCGCGAAAGCCTTCCAAAAACGAGCGCGGAGGGAAATGCGACAATCTGTGTTACCAGAAGCGCCGCCAGAAGCCCGACAGTATCAAGCCCTAACGAGGTTCCGTAGGATGTCGCCATGTCAATAATTGTATATACGCCGTCAATGAAAAAGAAAAACGAGATTAAAAACCACAGCGCTTTCCTGTTGGACCGCAACTCCTCAAAGATGCTTCCCAAATTCCGGAAACCCTCCCGCATCGGATGCATTCCGGCAGAAGCAAAATGGATCTGCTCATAGCTTTTCCACAGGGGAATCGACCATGCCAGCCACCATACTGCTGTGATCGCACAGCCAAGCACAGAAGCTGCCGTCATAGATATGAGTCCCACCATGGCGTACAATACATAAATCACAACAACCGTAATAAACGGCACACAACTCCCGATATACCCCCATGCATATCCCCTGGCGGATACTTCATCCATCCGTTCTGATGTAGTGACGTCGCAAAGCATGGAATCATAGATCACGAGACTCAGCTGGTATGCCGTCTTTGCCAGGGCAAACACCAGCAGGAACCAGAGCCAGTGCACGGTAAATCCCATCACGTCAAATTACACCGCCCCAATCAGGATTGTGACCGCAAAGACTTTTGTCTTCACGCCCCGCAGGTCGGACAGGTAACCGATTGTCGGTCCCAAAACCGCCACGATAACCGTGACAATGCTGGTGGCGTATGCCCAGTAAGCCAGATAATCTGTCTCCGATATCCCGGCGTCAGCGGCGAGCGTGTGAAAAAAGATCGGGAGCAGAGTAGATACCAGCAGGGTAAATGCGGAGTTTCCTACATCATACCAGATCCATTTTCTCTCAATGGGCGTCGATTTCGATGTCATATTGCCTCTCCTCCTCCACAGGTAGTACAGGGATATCTTCCCATCCCTGTCTCGGGCCGAATGTTGCTTCCATGCCTGTCGGGAACGAACCTCCCCGCAGGAATTCTTCATATGCGCAGATCCGTTCTGCATAATCTTTCAGCGCCTGCCCAAACAGTTTCTCGAGTCGGAGATTGCTGTCTTCGCTTCCCGGCAATGCTTTTTTGGCTACCACCACATGGCGCATTTCCTCCGAACACCTGCTGATCTTCAAAACCATGTCAGCCACATTCCTGCGGAAACTGCCGCCGCAAATCATCCTGCAGTAAAATTTCATCGATTTCAGTGCGGTCTGTACCTGCGCGGCCGTCACTTCCGGAAAAAAATCCGCGATCACAGCGGCATTTTCCGCCGAAGGGATGATATGCGCCGTGAGATTCGTATGGAAAATGTCTCTCCCCTCTTTCTGCAGCAGATACCGGTCAAACTCATTTTCGATATCTGTATGCGCCAGTGATGATATGGAAAGTTTCTTTTCCACATAACCGTGACAGGCGCTATCCAGCGTATAGTGACAGAGGAACCCTGCAAGATAAGCGAGAGTGGCTTCCGTGTTTTCTGCTTCAGTATATGTAGTACGCGCCGGAAAGAAAAAGTCTCTGCCCGGACGGCTGTGCATATCATATCCGCATTGATTGATCGGATGATTATGCAACGGCCTGTAATAAAAAAATATATCCGGCCCGTGCAGTCCGATATCGTAAAGCTGCCTGTTTTCATCGACCGCCTGCGCCGTGTGCTCCGGCAGTAACGGGTAAGCTTTTCTCCCAAAATATAAATGCGCATAGGTAGATGGCATGTAATCACCTCCGGCGGATCAACACTAAATATCTTTCCGGCATCTCATCAAGCATGAACTATTCGCATGCCGCCGGTATATCCCCGACGCCGTTCAGGATCATCCTCGGCTGGTAAGGAAATCTCCGGCAGTCCTCGCGAGTGGTAACACCAGAAAGCACCAGCACGGTATCCAGCCCGGACTCAATTCCCGCCACAATATCGGTATCCATCCGATCTCCGATAATCGCCGCCTCCTCTGAGTGTACGCCCAGCAGTTTCAGCCCGGTTCGCATCATCAGCGGGTTCGGTTTCCCCATATAATAGGCCTGCTTGCCCGCCGCCAGCTCAATGGCCGCGACCAGTGCGCGGCAGGCCGGCGCAATCCCGGACTCAGTCGGCCCGGTCAGATCATAATTGGTGCTAATCAGCTTTGCGCCGTTTCGCACCAGACGAATCGCTTTTGTGATCATCTCCAGATTGTAACCGCCGGACTCCCCGACCACCACATAATCCGGATTGACATCGTTGTAAGTAATTCCCGCGTCATACAACGCATTTAACAGTCCGTGTTCTCCCATTACATAAGCACTGCCTCCGGGCGCCTGACTTTTCAGAAAATGAGCAGTAGCAAGGGCACTGGTATAGAAATTGGATTCATCTACCTCCAAACCCATTCGTTCCAGTTTTTGTTGAAGTTCTTTTGTCGTATACTGTGAAGAATTTGTCAAAAACAAATATTTCTTCTGATTCTTTTTTAACCATTCTAAAAATTCCGGCACTCCCGGCAACAGACGGTTCCCGTGGTAAATCACTCCGTCCATATCACAGATAAATCCCTTTTTTTGCAGCAATGTTTCCAATATTTTATATCCTCCGCATTTTCTGACTTTGCCGACATGTCGGCGAAAGGCGAAATGTCATTCTAAATCGCTGATTCACAATATGATATAGCATAAACGTTTTCTGTGAAGTCTGATAGCACTTCTATGTAAGAATGTTGTAAAAAAACAGGTATCAGGCGCGAATATCTATTGTGCTTTGAGTACAATATAGCAG
>JAJQBV010000091.1 GCA_021203115.1 Clostridiales bacterium
GGCCTTCTGCCGCACGCCCGGTATCACCAGGAAACAGACCACAGTCACCCCGAAGGCCGCCCACATCAGCATCCTCACCACCGTCCCCACTGCGGAGTTGTCGGTGAGCTTTGCCGGGCGGATGATAATATCGTTGCCGCTCTGATAGGTAACGGTATCCTCGTCCTCCTTGGACGGCTTCAGCTTCCCGTTGGCCTTCAGGTGCTCCCGGCATTCCTGCTTGTACCGCATGGTAGCCGTGTTGTTCGTATCGATCTTCTCCGCCTGACGCAGGGTGCGGAACGCCAGATCATGACGGTCCTCCCGCATGTAGAGAAGCGCCAGAAGCTGATGTGCTTTCACCATCTTAGGGTTCAGGGCAATAACCTTCTTTAACTGAATAATCGCCAGGTCGTAGTTGCCATCCTGGCAGTAGGTCAGGGACTGATTAAACTTTTTGACGGTCTGGTTCATATTCTCCAGCTGGGAAGCGCTGTTCTGGGCATCTGCGAGATACTCCGCCGCACGGTTCTCCTCCGGGCAGAGGCTCTTGCTGATCACCCACTCGCTGAGCGCGTTGACCGTCTCGCCCATCTCATACCAGATCAGGCCGAGAAGATTGCGCGCCTCAACATTGAGCTTGTTGTATCGCAGGCTCAGCTGAAGCGCCTCGATGGCTCCGCTCAGATCCCGCACCCGCGCCTTCTCCAGTCCCTCGTTGTAGAGGCGGTCAGACAGGATATGAATCTTTTTCCAGACGCGGACATTGGCCTCGCAGTCCGGGCAGGTATCCGTGAAATCCAGTGAGCCGCCGCAGTAATAACATTTCATCGCGCACCTCCGTCAGCTCTTGGAATCCCGCAGCATTTCCTGCAGGATGTCCATCAGGTCTGTCAGGTCGCGGCTGTAGATCACGTCCTCCGCGTCGTCGATCTCCCTGCTGGGCTCAAACTTTTTTAATTCTTCCTCAAAATCGATCATGGAATGTCCTTTCTTTCAAGAAATTAACCTCAACAACTCCCCGACAAAATACAGGGATCCGGTGCAGAAGAGCTTCTGGCCGGGCTTTTTTCGGCGCCGCATTTCCGTGAACGCCTCCCGGCTGTCTGCGAAGCTGTCCACGGGGCAGGCGGCTGCCTTTCCCCCGTCTCCGAAAAACAGGCTGCGCAGGGTCCCGGCCGGCACGCCGCGCTCTCCGTCTACCGTCGTAACTGCGATGGCCTCCCATGCAACGGATGCCGTCAGCAGGTCTGCCGCCGCATGGAGATCCTTTTCCTTCACCATGGAAAACAAAAGCAGCGGCGGAACGCCGTCATCCTTCGTGAAGATCCGGACGAACTCGAGAAAAGCAGCAATCCCGGAGGGATTGTGCGCGCCGTCAAAGTATATCTCCGGCACGACCTCCTGCATTCGTCCCGGCCACTTCGTCTCCGACAGCCCTCTCTGTATGACCGCGTCATCCATCAGATCCAGCACACGCATAGCCGTGATGGCAAGCGCCGCGTTCTCCATTTGATAAACTGCGTGTCCCGGAACGGTCCACCGAACTGCTCCTCTTTTCGATTTATCATAAGCAGTCGAAAGGGAAAAATCAATACCCTCCTCTTTTATTTCATAATTTCGAAACAATTTTTTAGAAATCGGATACTGCGGACAGCCAAGCGCAGATGCGCGCCGACGGATCACATCCGCCGACTCCCCGTCATCGTCACAAAACACCAGCGGAACGCCCGGCTTTAGGATGCCCGCCTTCTCCGCGGCGATCTGCGCCAGCGTCCCTCCGAGAATCTCGGTGTGCTCCAGACTGATGGACGTGATCACGGAGAGAAGCGGCGTCGGAAAGCTGTTGGTCGCGTCGAGGCGGCCGCCCAATCCGGTCTCCAGAACAACGTATTCTGTCTGTGCTCTCTCAAAGAGTACCATGCCCAAGGCAAAAATAAACTCGAAAAACGTAGGATGATTCAGATTATTTCGGACAAGCTCCGCCGAGGCGGACCGCACCCTGCGATATCCCTCCAGAAATTCCTCCTCCGGGACCATTCCGCCGTTCATCTGAAATCGCTCCCTGATATCAACCAGATGCGGGGAGGTAAACAGCGCCGCCGTCTTCCCTCCCGCGAGGAGCATGTGGTACAGGAAACAGCAGACGCTTCCCTTTCCGTTGCTGCCCGCCACGTGAATAATTTTTCTCTTAAAACAGGGATCACCCAAAAGCGCAAGCAGCTTTCGGGTGTGATCCGGACTGTTCTTTGTGGTAAATTTCGGCAGGCCGTAGAGAAAATCCACGGCCTCCTCCATATCATGTTTTATGCCGGGGTTCATCGCATCTCTCCTCCCATCCGGCAGTGCTTATCTGCGGGAGCTTTCCATGAACCGGAGCCTTGATTCGACATCCTCCATCATGGCGGTGTATTTTTCCAGCTTTTCCTTCTCCGCCTCGACCTTCTCCGCAGGCGCTTTGCTTAAGAATTTCTCATTCTTCAGCATGCCGTTCGACCGCGCCAGCTCCTTTTGCAGACGCTCCTTTTCTTTCTGAAGGCGCTCGCGCTCCTTCTCCACATCCACCAGCTCATCCAGCGGAACGTACACCACGGCTTTCGGGATGACCACGGAGACCGCGTCCTCCGGGATGCCGGTCATGTCAGGCTGAACATGAATCTCGGCCGCGCTGATCAGGTTGCGGTATACATCCTGAAACGTCTCCAGACGCGCGCAGACATTCTCATCCTGCGAGACCACATAGTAGCCGGCCTTGCGGCTGGGCGGAACATTCATCTCGGAGCGCAGGTTTCGGACTGCACGCACCAGCGTCTTGATCGCCTCGATGGAGACCTCCGCCTCCTCGAAATGCCGGTCCTCGCGGTACTCGGGCCACGGAGCCAGCATGATCGTCTCCTCCTCCGGGCAGAGCGTACAGTAAATCTCCTCCGAGA
>JAJQBV010000014.1 GCA_021203115.1 Clostridiales bacterium
ACAATCCAATCCGCACTCATGGAGCCGTCCACCCCCATCATCCGGTCGCGGAAATCATATGTAATCTCGACGGCGACTGCCCGGTTCACCTCATCGCGCTCCGTCAGAAGGCCCTCCGTGTCGCTGTACACCTCCGGCGCCACATAACAGGAGAGCTCATCCAGGGAAATCGCGGAATCCCCGCCGAAGACAGCATCGTAGATCACCGGATACACCGTATCGTACTCCAGCTGGTTGCCGTAGGTCTCCTCCCGAACCGCAAACGCCCCGTCCTCATACTCCAGATAAGCGTCCGTAGGCGACGTCATATTTTCCTCCTGCATACAGAAGAGCGCCCGCACCGCGTCGCCGAGCATATTCTCATCGATGGTCATCGCAACATCCAGATCATCCTTCGATGTCCGGAACATCAGAAACCACAGCGCCGTCTTCTGCTCCGCAAAGAGAGCGTCGATCTCCTCCTGGTCATCGTACTCCAGCCCCATCGCTTCCGCGGTGATCGTCTCCTCCCCGTCCCGGGTACTGATCGTAAGACTGTAGCTGCCGATTTTCTCCCTGACTTCTTCCTTTAAGCTCTCCACGGTCTGCCCGCGTATCGCGATGCCAAACACGGTCCCTCCGCCGTAAAAATGCCTGCTGTAATAAAAACAGCCGATAATATATATCGCCGCCAGAGCAACCAGCGCCGCGATCAGGATTCTCCGTCTGCGCACACTCCTCTGTCTCTGTCTCCTCAGTTCCTGTCTCAGCCTTGTCCTTTGTGTCAAAATAAATCCCTCGATCTGTGCGCGGTACCGCCGTGTGCCGACGGTACCGCAAAGTCCGGCGTCAATGCCTAATTCATTGTAACTCTTTTTTTTCAATCATCAACCTTTCTCACAGAATTTTAACAAAAATGTAAGGAATCCTTTCGTATCATTCATACTTCGTAATCTCCCGCTTCAACTGCCGTATAATCTTTTTCTCCAGCCTGGAAATATAGGACTGGGAGATCCCCATGAGATCCGCAACCTCCTTCTGGGTATACTCTTTTCCGTTCACGGTATACATTCCGTAGCGCAGTTCAATAATCTTCCTCTCCCGGGGAGAGAGCTTCGCAATCGCGCGCTTCAGCAGCTTTTTCTCCACCTCCGTCTCCATGTCCTTGTAGATGATATCCTCCTCCGTCCCGAGAATATCGGAGAGCAACAGCTCGTTTCCGTCCCAGTCCACATTCAGCGGTTTGTCAAAGGAAACCTCCGTCTTCATCTTGCTGGTCCTGCGCAGGTACATCAGAATTTCATTCTCAATACAGCGGGACGCGTACGTGGCCAGTTTGATATTTTTCAACGGATTGTATGTATTGATCGCCTTGATCAGTCCGATCGTACCGATGGAGATCAGATCCTCAACGCCCACCCCCATATTGTCAAATTTCTTGGCGATGTACACCACCAGCCGCAGATTGTGTTCGATGAGCGTGGCTCTGGCGTTCGCGCCGTCCCCGGAGGCGAGCCGGGAAATACAGTCGCTCTCCTCCTCCGTTTTCAGCGGCGCCGGCAGCACATCGGCGCCTCCGATGTAATGAATCTCATTGGATTTTAAAAACAGCAGATTCCGTATCGTCGGGATCAGCTTCAACTGAAACCGTCCCGGTATCGAGATTTTCAAATACATAAGTTTCTGTTCTCCCTTCCTTTTCTATCAGCAGACCGCGGCACTCAACAGCATCTGAATATCGCCGTTCCCCATGAGCACTCCGGAATACAGTCCGAGCAGGGGCGCACGGATCTCACGGGCCGTTCCCTTCAAATAGACATCCATCCTGTCCACGGTGATGACTTCCAGACAGGAGGCGGAGTCGCTGACCGTCCGGCAGAAAATCCGCTCCGGCTCCCCCGCCGCATGCAGCCAGAGCGGCGGAATAACTTCGCGGTCCACGATACTGACCGGCTTTCCGTTCTCCGGGTGTCGGAGAAGATTTCCGCTGTCACAGTAGGCTTTCACGCAGATCCGCTCCCCGCCGAACCAGAGCTCCGCCACACAGACGCGACCGAGTCGCCGCTGCCGGAACTGCCATACCGCAAACATCGCCATGGCCGGAACACCGGCAAAAAGAATCACGGTTTCCGACGCCGCACCCGCCTGCATCCGGAGGCTCTCCTGAATGCCGCCGGCAACGAGAAGCAGCAGACAGACCGAAAGCATGAGACGGAGGAACTCCCTCCATCCGTCCGGCAAAAAAGCCAGATAAACAGTCAGCGGATGCACCACCATATGTACCAGAAGAATCTGTCCAATCCATCCCGGAAGCACAATCAACAGAAAAATGCGGGCTGCCGCCGCCCCGGCAGACGCCAGAACAATCCGCCGCGCAGCCACCCGGCAGTTACACAGCAACGCGGCAAAAAACAAGGCGGATGTGTTCATCAGAAAATTCACCAGAAAATACACATCCGCATACCAGACATATCCCAATCACCCACCTCCCATCATTGTCCTTTTGATGATACAAAAAACCCCGCGATTTTTTTGTCAAAATCGCGGGGTGAATGATCAAAAGAAGAATCTGTTATCTGCGGGTCGTCTTTAAGAAATCCGGAATCTTGATATCCTTCTGCGGCACGGAGGGCGTCGGGCTCGTCGGACGCTGTACCGTGTTCGTTTTCGGAACCGTCTGCGTGCTGCCGGAAATCGGGCGAACCGGTGTGCCGGCGGTACGGGAAAGATTCATGGAAGATGTATTGGCGCCGTATTTCGCACCCGGTACTGAGATCAGGCTCGGGGACTCCTGCGGAGACTCCAGCCCCGTCGCAATCACCGTAATCGTCGCCGCGTCCGGAACGGACTCGTCATACTTCGCGCCGAAGATGATATTGGCCTCCTCGCCCGCGAGATCCTGTACATAGCTCCCGGCGTCGTTG
>JAJQBV010000157.1 GCA_021203115.1 Clostridiales bacterium
ATTCACAGGAGGAGACTGATGGCAAAAAAGAAAAAGCAGATCAAATCCCATGTAAAACGATTGAAGATTCAGCAACAGAAGCACCCGGTCAGCCGGGAAAAATACCGTGAGAAGCTGCGCATCGCCAGAAGGAAGGATTTCTTCCGGAGGTTCTGGAAGGCGGTTGGGGTATTTCTCATTGTGATAGCGGCGCTTTTTGCGGCGGGGAACCTTTTCCTCTACCAGAAGACGGGGGAAACCCTGTTTTCCATCGCGAAGGATGCGAAGGAGACCGTGGCGAACAGCACCGAAGAGGATTTTATGTATGCGCAGACGACCTATGTGTACAGCGCGGACGGAACGCATATCGCGGAGCTGGCTGAGGATACGGATGCCACGTTTTTGGAGTACGATGAGATTCCGGCGAATGTGGTGAACGCGTTTGTGGCGGTGGAGGACCGTTCGTTCTGGACGAATTCCGGAGTCTCTGTCAAGGGAATCATCCGTGTCTGCGTGAATTATGGCCGCACCGGCGGCGAGGTGGCGGAGGGTGCCAGCACGATCACGCAGCAGCTGGCCAGAGGCACGTTCCTGTCCAATGAAAAAACCATGATCCGAAAGATCCGGGAGATTTTCATTGCATGGGAGCTGACGAAAAAGTATTCCAAAGAGGAAATCATGACCTTTTACTGCAACACCTGCTGTTTTGCCAACGGCATCTACGGGGTGGAGGACGCGGCAAATGAGTATTTCGGCAAATCCGCGGATGAGCTGACGCTGTCTGAGACGGCCTATATCTGCGCAATTCCGAACCGTCCGGAGTATTATAACCCGCTGAAGTCGCCGGAAAATGCCCTGACGCGCCGGGATAAAATCCTGGAGGATATGGAGGAGTGCGGCTACATCACCGCCGCGGAGTGTGAGCAGGCGGTGGCACAGACCATCACTGTTACCGAGCCCGAGGAGGATGACGACACCTTTTACAATTACGAGGTCACTTACGCGATCAATTGTGCCGTGCGCTATCTGATGACGGAGGATGGCTTTGAGTTTCGCTATTCCTTTGACAGCACGGAGGATTATGAGGAGTATTCTGCGGAGTATGATGAGTATTACGCGCAGGCAAAACATAAGCTGTATACCGGCGGATACCAGGTTTACACGACGATCGATCTGGAGGCGCAAAGCTCTCTGCAGGAGATTCTGGATGAGGAGCTGGCGTTCAGCGAGACGCTGACGGATGACGGGATCTATGAGCTGCAGGGTGCGATGACCGTTATCGACAATGAGACCGGAAAGGTTGTCGCCGTGGTCGGCGGAAGATCGCAGGATGATATTGACAATGTCTATTCTTTGAATCGTGCCTATCAGGGGTATGCGCAGCCCGGCAGCTCCTTTAAGCCGCTGGTTGTCTACACGCCCGCGCTGCAGGAGGGATATACGGCCTCCTCGATGCTGTACAATATCGACGTGGATACGGCAAAGACGAAGACGGTCTCGGAGATCGCGTCCATGACGGGAACGCAGATTACGCTCCGCTCCGCAGTGGAGCAGAGCAAAAACGGTGCGGCATACTGGCTGTTCAGCCTAATTACGCCGAATGTCGGCCTGTCCTATGTGACGGATATGGGCTTTTCCAGGATTGTGCCGGACGACTATAATATGAGTGCGGCTCTGGGCGGTCTGACCTATGGCGTGACGACCGTGGAGATGTCCAATGCATACTATACATTGGAAAATCATGGGAAATATACACAGACGGACTGTCTGGAAGCGATCTATGATTCGGACGGGGAAAACATCTACGAAGGGTATGAGAGCAAGACCGTTTACAGCCGGGAGGCTGCGGATGAGATGACAGATATCCTGCAGGGAGTCCTCACGAGCGGAACCGCGAGAAAGGCGGCGTGGTCGAGCACCTCCGATATCGAGGCTGCGGGTAAGACCGGAACGACGAATGACAACAAGGCGGCATGGTTCTGCGGGTATACCCCGTACTACACCATCGCGGTCTGGGTCGGGTGCGATACGCCGAAGACGGTGTCCGGTCTGGAGGGCGGCACCTATCCGCTGAACATCTGGAAGGCGGCGATACTGTATATGACAGACGGATTGCCGCAGCAGTCGTTCGATCTGGTATTTTCCTCCTATTACGAAGCCGGTGAAACGGAGACGGCCGTTGAAGAAGAGGCTGTCGAGGAAGAGACTGTCGAGGAAGAAATCGTTGAGGAAGAAACAGTTGAGGAAGATACGGATGATTCGACGCAGGATACGGAAACTGATGACACTGTGGACAGTATTCAGGGAGATGCGGGCAGCAGTACAGATTCTGCGATTGAGGGGAATGTGCAGCTGCCGTCCGTTGATTCCGGAACAACTGATGACAGTACTGCAACGTCGTCTGGTGATTCCGGGACAATCGATGACAGTGCTGCAACACCGTCCACCGATTCGGATACGACCGATGGGAATGATTCAACATCGGAGACAACGGATGACAGTGTGTCAACGATGTCTGTGGATTCCGGAGCATCCGGGGATTCTTCGGGAACAACCGACAGCGGGACAGATACTTCCGGCCAGACCACGCAGTAAGAAACATCCTGCATAGGAGAAACAGGTATGAGTGAGATTTACGAGGTGAAAAAATTGTGCCGTCCTCCCGGTTGGACGGTGGAGGTGCCGGGGTCGAAGAGCATCACAAACCGTGCGCTTCTGATGGCGGCATTGTCTGACGGGCCGGTTCTGCTGGAGGGCGTTCAGTTCAGCGATGATTCCAGATACTTCATCCAGGCAATGCAGGATCTGGGATTTCACACAGAAATTCGGTAGAAGGAAAAAAGGTTGGGAGGGGAGGGACCCGGCGCAAAGATACCGGG
>JAJQBV010000218.1 GCA_021203115.1 Clostridiales bacterium
CCTTATGATAGTTGTCATGGTAGGAGGAACCGGACCGCGTCAGATCCGTCCACGGAGACATCGCCACGATCCCCGCCGGAAGCTTGCGGTTCTGATCCTTCAGGTACATGCAGAGCGCCATCTCCAGCCCGCCGCCCGCCGACGCACCGGCAAGAACGATCTGATCCTCCGTGTACCCGTTGTCCAGCAGCCAGTTGTAGGAGGCCACCGCATCCTCCAGCGCGGCCGGATAAGGGTCCTCCGGCGCCACCCGGTAATCCGGCGACAGCACACGGGCTCTCTGGCCCAGCTCAGACAGAAGTCCGGCAAAGTTGCGGTACGCATTGATCATGTTCCCCACATACCCGCCGCCGTGTAGCTGAAGAATGACCAGACGGTCATTCGGCTCCTCCGGCTCCAGAAACTCCATGGCAAAATTGGTCTGTTCAATGACGGAAAAAGAATAACCGGCCGGAACCTTCCACTCCGGCTCGGACATGCGCTTGCGCATCTCGCCGTTTTTCAGCTTTCTCCCGATTAGATTGTCATTGTAAACGCGCGCCACCAGATCGCGTACCACGCGCCCCTGCGGCGTATTCTCGTACTTATGCATAAAACTCTTCCCCTCAAAACACGGTCTTTTCTCAGACATGGAAACGCCGGTACAGCTCATCCCTCGCCCGCTTCCCGCCCACGAGGATGGTGCCCGCAAATGTCAGCACCGCAACCGATGCGGCGATAATCGCCATGATCAGATTTGTCACAAAATGAAAATGATACAGCACAAACGGGATTACACAGCAGGCAATATCAAAGATCTGAAGCGGAATATAGCTCTGCCAGTTCCGGTTATTTACAAACATCAGGATCACGATAACCACATCCGTCAGAATGTATGCCGCCGGAAGCACATAGTTTAACGACCACCCGCCGAATCCGGTTTCCAGATCAATGACAAACAGCACCGCCACACCCAGAAGTGTCTGCAGAACCATTTTCAGCTGATACCCCGTACGCATCTGGATGGACACCTTCAGTGTGACATATCCGTATGCCAGAAAAGCGGCGATCAGGATCAGCCATCGAGCCGGACCGCCCAGCGCATAGTTAATCACGATCAGAAGAACCTCTGTTGCAATGGCAGCGAAAAGGTAAATATTTAACGCCAACTGTATTTTCTTAATTCCGCGCTCTGTGTAAGGATACGGATAGATCTGACGCAGATTCTCGCCCTCCTCGCGCTCCACGATACATTTGCACAGGAGACAGACCGGGACGGGATCCCGGAGCTGCACCCCGCAGTTCCAACATTTGCTCATTCGTAGTATACCCCATTACTTTCAATCGTCACGGAAATCCCCTGTGATGCCAGATACCGGAAAAACACCCTCTGCAGCCGGGTATCCTTCATCGCCGATGTGATCGTCGCGGACAGCGTCCCGTTGTAGGTGCTCAGCGCCATCTTCATATTCTGCCCCTTGGACCGCGAAAGCAGCACATCGAAGCGTTCAATATAGTCCTGATACGGCTCGGACACCGTGATGTTTCCCATGTTTGTCACCGTGGCGGTATTGGCCCTCGCGTGCATGTTGTACACGCCGCGGATCCCCGGATTCTTAAAGACGAGCGGCAGCGTCCGCAGGATCATCATCTGCTCTCCGGTCACATTGTAGGAGAGAACCTCCTCCAGATGCTCCCGGGTCATCTGCTCCCGAAGCGATGTCTTAACCGACTCTATTACATCCTCAAACGACTGATTCTCCTCCTTCGGGTGGAAAATCGCCGTGACCATCACGAAAAAGTTTTTGGTCGTCACCGAGTTAAAATACGGGCGGAGATTCACCGGAACGCTGACCGAGAGCTGGTTGCGGGACGGCATCCCCTTTAAATAAGCCTGATATGCGGACCAGATAAAGACAGCCACCAGATATTCATTCAGGGTCGCCCCGTGCCGCTTGGCGGCCTGTTTAACCTCCTCCACCGGCATGTGGCCGTGGAGAATCCCCATCTTGCCCCGCGGGAACAACGGTCCCTTCAGCAGATAGGCGCGGCCCGCTTTGTAACCGCCGCTTATGCGGCTCTTCTTAAAGTTCTGAAGGAAACTGTCCTCCGTATTCAGTGAGGTCTGACTGCTCAGCCCGTCACCGTACTTCTCCCGAAGCTCCGGATGCGCCAGCCGCAGATACTGATATGCGAGCTCCTTTAAAAAGTAAAACGCACCGGTTCCGTCCGTCAATACATGAAACGCCTCCAGATTGATCCGATGCCCATAATATGTGACGCGGAAGAGATAATTCCGGTTTCGCTTCTCATCCATATACTGGCAGGGATATGTCGTTTCCTCCACGACCGTCGGCGCCTTTTTCCCGTTTTCCTCAAAATAATACCAGAAAAAGCCCTGCCGGAGGCGGCAGTTGAAGATGGAAAACTTCGGCAGCACGATCTCGAGCGCCTCCTGTAAGGTCTCCCGCACGATATCCTCTTTCAGGTAAATCGCCACGCGGTAAACATTGGTCATACCCTCGCCGGCAATCGCCGGGAAAAGATGTGCCGTATTGTCCAGCTTCGCCCAGCGGATCTCCTTGGAGCTGTCTCGCCCGTCTTTCTCCCGCTTTCTGCGGCCTGTCTTCGGTTTTTGATCTGTCTCTTTTTTCTTACTTCCCATATATCCCTGCAAAAATTACAAACTTTCTTTCCCATAGTATCACCGGTTTCAATTCATACCATAACATATTTTTTGTATCCCGTATATAAAAAAATTATAACGTTTAAGGACCTGCCGCACAACAGCACAGCCAAAAGCATGCCGTTGCGCAACAGATCCGTCATCATAGTTATCGGTTTATTTGTCGAAACGCCGCCTTCTACTTCGCAG
>JAJQBV010000149.1 GCA_021203115.1 Clostridiales bacterium
AGATGGAAAAATATATAAGCACCCCGATTACTGAGGATGTGACCGCTAACCTTCACGCGGGCGACTATGTCTACATTTCCGGAACAATCTATGTGGCACGGGATGCAGCGCACAAGCGAATGATGGAGGTGTTGGAGCGGGGAGAAGAGCTTCCAATCGATGTGAAGGATTGCACCATCTATTATATGGGTCCGTCTCCCGCGCGGGAGGAACGGCCGATCGGTTCCGCCGGTCCGACGACGGCAAGCCGGATGGACCGGTATGCCCCGACGCTTCTCGATCTGGGAGAAAAGGCGATGATCGGAAAAGGCAAGCGTTCCCAGGCGGTGATCGACGCGATCATTCGGAACCGGGCAGTCTATTTTGCCGCGGTGGGCGGCGCGGGAGCGCTTCTCTCAAAATGTATTACGAAGTCGGAAATTGTCTGTTACGAGGATCTCGGCGCGGAGGCGATCCGGAAGCTGGAGATAACAAATTTTCCGGCGATCGTTGTCATTGATTCAGAGGGCAATAATCTGTATGAGACGGCGATACAGGAGTATCGCACTATTTGACTCTTCTATCATTATTTTATGATTCGAGCGACAAAAGGGGATGATACTACGGATTGTTTCGCACTTCGTGCTCCCACAATCCTAAAGACATTCGGAATCCGCTAAATTTGACCAGAAAACGGTCAAATTTGCTACTTCCTCATGTTTTTGCGGTCCCCAATGTCAGAAATATGGATGCAAGCATCCGATTTCTGACCTTTTGTCCCTTGTATCATTTTATGGGGAGGGTTACGGTAAATATTACTCTGTCCTCATGGCAGGATACTTCGATTGTGCCGCTTAAGGAGGTTACAATGGCCTTTGCAATGGCCAGTCCCAGCCCATAATGGTTATCCCCTGCTTTTCGGCAGGGATCCAGACGGTAAAACCGTTCAAAAATTAAGTTTTGTTGTTCCGGCGGTATTTCTTTTCCACGGTTGGAAACCAGAAGTACCGCTTTTCCGTGTTTTGCAGACAGGGATATTTCGATGTCTCCGTCTTTTTCAGAATGATCGATTGCGTTTTCCAGAAGAATGGCCGTAAGATGTCTTAATTGGGTGGTATTTCCCCTGACATAAATGTGTTCGTCTACGGATTCACCGGATAATGTCAGATTTTTTTCATAAGCGGCTGCTTCAGAAGAGAGAATTTCCCTTGCGACGATTCGGCTGAAGTCGATGTGCTCTGTCGGAACAGGAGCGTTTTCTGCTCTGGATAGTTCCAGTAATTGAATGACCAGTGCAGCCATTCGGTCATTCTCATATTGTATATTATTCAGCCATTAGTTGTCCCCAATGTCTCTGAAAAGAACCTCCAGGTTCGCGCTGATTGCGGAAACCGGCGTTTTTAATTCATGACCGGCATCGGAAATAAATTGTTTTTGCCGGTTATAACTTTCTCTTAAAGGTTTTACAATCTTTCCGGAGAGGAAGAGGGAGAGGAAAAATATCAGGGCGCAGGCGATTCCTCCGAAAAGCAGTGTGTAGCGAAACAGGGAATTCAGACTTTCCGAGACAATGGTGTTGTCCATCATGACGACCACGGTATAGTCATCGGTTGTCTCGACACGATAGATGAGAGATTTCCAAAGACCCTTCGTTCTCCCCTTACTCAGAATACTTGTCGCGTACTCGATCAGATCGTCTCTGGAGTACAGTACGTTATTGCTGATATCGACGCTGGTCGCGATTTCATCGGAAAAGGTCACGGAATAAAATACAGAGAGCTGATATATTTGTTCTTTCCAGAGGGAGTCCGAGTCAGCCTGATCTTTAGGAGAATCATTTTCATTAAAAGGCTCCTGATTGTCCGGAGCTTCTGCATCGGAAGGCAGATTTTGTTTATTCGGGAGATCCATGTCTGCGGGTGCATTCTGGTCACTCGGGAGTTCTTCGTTGGCGGGCGGATCATTTTCTTCCGAAAGCTCTTCGGGTTCCGGCATGTCCTCTATATCCGGAATCTCGTCCAAAGAGAATGTACTGATATATTTTGCAAGGTTTTCCTGACTGTTTTGATAGAGTTCCCAGAAATTTGAAAAATAAATGATGAATAATGTACATACCAGAAGGGAAATCATGCTCATCATAATGGTAAACACGATTTTTCGCTCGGACTTTTTAAACATTTTCATACCTCAATTCGTACCCCATGTTGCGAATGGATTTAATTTTTACGGAAGATCCGATAAAAGCTAACTTTTTTCTTGTGAAAGAAAGATATACCTCTACATTGTTATATTCCGCTTCACTTTCATATCCCCAGACCCTTAATGCAATCTGTTCGCGGCCCAGAATTTTTCCCTGATTGGAAAACAGATATTCCAGAATCCGGTATTCCTTTTCGCTGAGCCGGACTGATTGCCCCGTGGGAGTGCATTTTAAGGTGGAAGTGCCGGTATCCAGTTGAAGATCCCCAAAGGAAAAGAAGTAATCGGGACTGTTGGTAATGCGGCGGCTCAATGCCCGCAGACGGGCAAGAAGCTCCTTTGTCATAAACGGTTTTGTCAGGTAGTCGTCTGCCCCGCAGTCCAGACCTTCTACCTTGTCTTCCAGATCATTTCTGGCGGTCAATATCAGAATGGGCGTTTTGATTCCCTGCCGTCTGGCCTGTCTGGTAATTTCAAAACCGGATTTTCCGGGAAGCATGACATCTAAAATAATGATATCATACAGACCGGTTTCGACAGCTTCCATTCCCGAAATGCCGTCCGGGCAGAGATCGACATCATAATTTTCATGAATTAACAGTTCTTTTAAAGCCTGTGCAATTCTTTCCTCATCTTCAACCAGAAGTAATTTCATGACGGTCTCCGCACTTATAT
>JAJQBV010000151.1:0-1699 GCA_021203115.1 Clostridiales bacterium
GCTTCCGGCCCACAAGATCCACTGTTCCTGCCAGGCTGAGGAGGCGGTGAAGGCTGCCGTGCAGGTTTACTATGACACGACCGGGATCGAGTATGACCCGGAGCTGTTCAAGCAGGTGGAGGATTGCGAGCATTGCCGATAGGACAGTGACTTTGACAGAATGATACGGGAAGGTGTGCTTCTTTCGGGGCACGCCTTTTTGTTTTCATTGAAAAAATTGCCGGGGTGAGCTATGATGATACCAGTATTTTATGGAGAGCGAACCGGATCGTGGGAGAATTTCTGACACAGTATACATCATTTTTGCTTCCGACGCTGGTGATCGGCTACATTGCGGACCTGATCATCGGCGACCCGCACGGGGTCTGGCACCCTGTCTGTCTGATCGGGCAGATGATCACATTGTTTGAGCGGTGGATGAGGCGGGCGTTTTCCTGTCCCGAAAGAGATGAGGACAGGAGCGGAGATCCGGAGACGGCCGGAGTAATCGAAGATGACAGTGAGGATAGGGTCGGAGACAGTGACAGAGACGGAAAAAAATATGCGGAGTTCGCGGCAGGGCTCTGTATGGCGGTGTTGGTGCCGGCCTGTACGACGGCACTTTCAACAGTTATTTTGTGGGTTGGTTACCGGATTCATTGGGGACTGGGGCTGGCGCTGCAGTCCTACATGAGTTATACCATCCTTGCGACAAAATCCCTGCGGGTGGAGAGTATGAAGGTGTACACCGCCCTACGGACGGAGGGGATCGAGGCCGCGCGGCGTGCCGTCTCTATGATCGTCGGCCGGGATACGGCAGAGCTGGACGAGGCGGAGGTCACGCGGGCGGCGGTGGAGACGGTGGCGGAGAACACGTCGGACGGCGTCATCGCACCGCTGATTTTCCTGGCGGTCGGCGGGCCGGTTTTGGGATATTTTTACAAAGCAGTCAACACGATAGATTCCATGGTGGGGTATAAAAATGAGCGGTACCGGCACTTCGGGACGGCGGCGGCGCGGCTGGACGATGCGGTAAACTTCCTGCCGTCGCGGATCGCAGCGCTGCTGATGATTGCCGCGGCGGGTCTCCTCTCATTTGCTGAACGGTGCGGGAGCTTTATCTCCGGAGTGGGAAACCCTAATGCATATATATATGATGGAGAGCGATCCGAGACAACAGATGAAGCGCGGCGATCGATCTGGTCAGACCGTCAGGGCATCCGGAATACCTGCCGGATCTGGCGGCGAGACCGTCGCAATCATGCCAGCCCGAACTCCGCACAGACGGAGGCGGTCATGGCGGGTGCACTGGGGATACAGCTTGGCGGAGCCGCCGCCTATTTCGGAGTCTTGCACGAGAAGCCGACGATCGGAGATGCCCGCCGGCCGGTGGAGGCGGAGGACATCGTGCGGGCGAACCGCGTGATGACCGCAACGAGCGTAATCGGGGCAGTGGTTTTCTGCGGGCTGCGGTTGGTGTGCGAAGTTGTATTTCAGATTGTCTCTTAAATCATGTCTATACAGAGGGCAGAAATTTTATGTATCAGCACGGCGGCGACATTTACACGAATCAGAATATGCTTGATTTCTCGGCAAATATCAATTTCCGGGGAATGCCGGTGACGGTGCGGGAGGCAGCCCGGGCGGCGGTGGATGATGCGGTCCACTATCCGGATGTCCGCTGCCGGGCATTAAAGCGCGCGATCGCGGAGATGGACGG
>JAJQBV010000151.1:1709-2844 GCA_021203115.1 Clostridiales bacterium
ACCTCGATCTTCTGCGGCTACGGCGCGGCGGTTGTGATCGGGTCGCTGGTGCGGGCGGTGAAACCGAAACGGGCGCTTCTGCCGGTGCCTTCCTTTTATGAATACCGGCGGGCGCTGGAATCCGAGGGCTGCGAGACAGGGATCTACAAATTGGATCGTGGAAAGACTGGCTTCGGACAGCTTCAGCAGAACAAATCGGAACCGTGTGAGTTAGATAAATACAGATTGTGTGAGTCAGGCGAAGAAACCAGATTTCAGTTGAGGGAAGATATTTTGGAGAGGATTACAGAGGAGACGGATCTGATTTTCCTGTGTAATCCCAATAATCCCACGGGGCTGCTGACAGACCGGGATCTGATGAAGCGGATTCTTGAAAGGTGTGAGGCGACCGGCACGATGCTCGTGGCGGACGAGTGCTTTATAGATCTGACGGAGGAGCCGGAGCGGTTTTCGCTTTTGCCTGAGGTCGAGAAGTCCGATCGGCTGTTTATCCTGAAGGCCTTTACGAAGACTTTTGCAATGCCGGGATTGCGGCTGGGCTACGGCATCTGCCGGAACGGGGCTCTTTTGCAGGCGATGGAGGAGGTCTCTCAGCCGTGGCGGGTGTCGGTTCCGGCGCAGGCGGCGGGCGTTGCGGCAGCGGCAGAGCAGGCATATCTGCGGGAGAGCCGCAGGATGATCGGTGAAAACCGGCGGGCGCTGATCGCGGGGCTTCGTGATCTGGGCTATACCGTCTGGGACAGCGCGGCGAACTTCGTCTTCTTTTCGGGGGAGAAGGGGCTGGCCGAACGGCTTTTGCAGCGGAGAATCCTGATCCGGGACTGCGCGAATTTTGAGGGGCTCGGTCCGGGGTATTACCGGGCGGCGGTGCGATCGGGGCGGGATGTTGAGAGGTTGTTGGATACACTTAGAAAGATACAGACGGATTCTTCAATATTATAGAAATACTTTAAGGCAACCGGGGCAACGCTTCGAGATAGAGGTGAGATATGGCAAAGTCGATCATGATACAGGGCACAATGTCCAACGCGGGGAAGAGCCTGATCGCGGCGGGGCTTTGCCGCATTTTCCGACAGGACGGGTTTTCGGTGGCGCCGTTTAAGTCCCAGAATATAGCGTTGAATTCCTATATCAC
>JAJQBV010000189.1 GCA_021203115.1 Clostridiales bacterium
ATTTCGTCGACACTGCGGTGGAAGACGGCGCTTCCCTGACTGATAAAAACAACCTCGTCCAGCACCCGTTCGATATCCGCGATCAGATGTGTCGAGATTACAACGAGGGCGTTCTCGGAATAGTTCTGAATGATGGTGTTTAGAATGTAGTCTCTGGCCGCCGGGTCCACTCCGCCGATCGGCTCGTCGAGGAGATAAATCTTTGCCTCCCGGCTCATAGCGAGGATCAGCTGCACCTTTTCCTTGTTTCCCTTGGAAAGTGTTTTCAGCCGGTCGCGTCCGTGAATATTTAACTGGGTCAGCATCGCCTCGGCTTTTTCCATATTAAAATCCGAATAGAAATCCGCGAACATCTGCAGCAGTCCGTCCACGCGCATCCACAGCGGGAGATAATTGGCGTCCGGCAGGTAGGAGACGATCGCCTTTGTCTCGACGCCCGGCTCCATGCCGTCCAGAAAGATGGCGCCGGAGGTGGGCTGCAGCAGTCCGTTGGCCAGTTTTAAAAGGGTCGTCTTTCCGCTGCCGTTGGGCCCGAGCAAGCCGACGATACGCCCGCTCTCCAAAGAAAGATTCAGGTCGTTTAACGCCAGCGTATTTCCGAAATCTTTACTCAAATGTTCACATTGAAAAATACTACTCATTTTCCACTTCCTCCTTTTCCTCCCGGATCAGGTTGATAATTTCTTCCCGGTCAAATCCCAGATAAGCCATCTTGTCTAAGAAATCGCGCACGGTATTTTTGGCTGTTTCCCGTTTCATCTCCTCAATCCTCCCCTCGTCGTCCGTCACGAATCTCCCGCTTGTCCGCTGGGAGTGTACCAGTCCCATTCGCTCCAATTCCGCCAGCGCCCGCTGCATGGTATTGGGATTCACCTCAGCCTCTGCGGCCAGTTCTCTCACGGAGGCCAGTCGGCTCCCCGGCGCGTAGGCTCCGGTGGCGATGCGGCTCTGGATCTGCTCCACTAGCTGGATGTAGATGGAGCGGTCGTTTACGAAATCCCATGGCATGTATCGTACCTCCTGCATCAAATTTGTACTACTGTATTACTTGATTAATACAATAATGCACGCAGGAGGATTTGTCAATACCGTTTTCATATTTTTTTGAAAAATATTTGGGGGAATTCTTTTTGAATTCAGATAAAAGAAAAAGTTTCCGGAATGATATCCGAAAACTTTGTGGTCTCAGATGAGAAAATACAGTGATGCGGCACTTATGCAGTCCGGATATTCTCCGCGCTCTCATAGCGCTCGATACATGAGGGGATGGTTCGCAGGATCATCCTTTCCTCGATGCGGGCGTCCTTGTAAGGACTGCTGAACATGAACAGCTTGCGGGTGCTGCCCCGTTTGCAAAGCCAGTAATCGCGGCCTGCGGTGAAGGAATCCTCGTGGGAGACCTCGACGAAATACTCGTGTTCATAATGATACCGTGCAATCACCTTTATCTGTTTTTCCATGATCTTCGCCTCTTCTTTTCGGCCGGAAAACCCAACCGCGTTCCATCATAGCATGAAAATACAGAAAAGTTAAGCCTTGACAGAAAAAATTTTTCGTGCTATGGGGATTACTTTTTTCTTGAGCCGCGGCGGAGCGGATCCGCACGATCAACCCGGATGCGACCGTCCATACATATAAGATGTTTTACCTGCCGGAGACGGCCGGACAGTTTGACTTTTCCGAATATGATTACGTTGTGGATGCGATCGACATGGTGAGCGGCAAGATTGCGCTGGTGATGCAGGCGCAGGCGGCCGGTACGCCGATCATCAGCAGCATGGGAGCGGGGAACAAAATGGATGCCTCCGCTTTTCGGGTGGCGGATATCTATGAGACCAGTGTCTGTCCTTTGGCAAGGATCATGGCGGGGGAGGTCGTGCGGGATCTGGCCAATGGCTTTTGATTTAATCAGGGTTGGCCTCCCCCTCCCCCGAAGATCGACTCGATGGAGAAGCTGCCGGTACCGGACGATGATGAATAGGAGGAACTGTAATTTACCACATCCAGTATGCTATAGCAGTAGGTGTCTCCCTCTTCCAGCCCGGATGTAATCTCCACGTTTGTCCCGTCCGAGACGCCGGTAGTCACTTCAACCGGATCGCCCAGCGTATCGGTGTCCTCATCGTATGTGGTGTAGACGAGCGTCGTTCCGTCTTCCTCCACCAGTGCAGCCTCCGGTATGACGAGCACATTTTCTGTTGTACTCAGGGTGATTTTCGCCGAGGCATTCATACCGGCCAGCATATCCTCCTGGCGGTCCATCGTGATCACCGCCGTATATTTGCTGCTGCCGCCGGAGTTGGAGCCGCTCTTGTCGATGTATGTCACCGTGCCGGTGAAGGACTGGCCGGGGAAGGCATCCAGCGTGATCGCCGCCTCCTGACCGACTTCAACCTTCAGGATATCCATCTCGTCCACGGTGATTTCCAGTGTCATGGTATCCTGCGGCGTGATGGAAAACAAAGTTGTCTCACTGACACTGTAGTCGGATGCAGCCGTTTCTTCAGCGGCAGTTTCATCTGTCGTCCCGGATGCGGTGCTTTCTTCCGCAGACGCTGCGGCGGAGGATGTATCTTCCGTCATGCTGCTGTCTGTCTCCGCGGACACTTCTCCTTCCATGCCGCCCTGATCCGCTTCGCTGCCCGCCTGTTCTGCCATATTTGTTTCATTCTCCGCGGTGTCGGATGCTGTGCCGGAATCCGCAGAAGTGTCTGACATCGGAATACAGGTGGCGGAGGATACGGTATCGCCCGTGCAGGTGAGGATCAGGACATCGCCGACCGCGATATCGCTGCCCGTACCGGAGGCATTATAGGTTCCGTTTTTGT
>JAJQBV010000135.1 GCA_021203115.1 Clostridiales bacterium
TTTTTCATAATACCCGTCCCGAATGAAGGCCGCCAGCGTATACTGTTCAAAATTGGACACCGTGCAGGAGTAAAACCCCAGCTGTCTGCGAAACTTCTCCAGCAAAGGCTCCGGCAGTACCATATAACTGATCCGGATCGTGGAGGCCAGGCTCTTGGTAAACGTATTGATATAGATGACCTGATCGTTCCGGTCAATGCTCTGCAGTGTCGGGATCGGCTTTCCGGACATGCGAAACTCGCTGTCATAATCGTCTTCAATAATATAACGGCCTTCTGCCCTGGCCGCCCAGCCCAGAAGCTCGTACCTCCGGCTGATCGGCATGGTGATCCCCGTCGGGAAATGATGGGAGGGGGAAATGTGAATCACGTTCGCCCCGGAATCCTCCAGAAGCTCCGGCCGCATCCCACAGCGATCCAATTCAATGTACCGGCAGGAGACCCTGTGCGCCTCATAAATATTTCCAATCTTCTGATATCCCGGATCCTCCATGGCGTAGATGCTGTCAAATCCCAGCAGCTGAATCAGCATTCCATATAAATACTCTGTCCCGGCGCCGACAATGATCTGCTCCGGTGAGACATGCATGTCCCGAAAATCCCGCAAATGAGCAGCAATGGCCGCTCTCAGCTCATACACGCCGCCGCCCGGCGGATTCTGCAGAAGATGCGCTCCCTGATCCGCCATCACCTGACGGTTCAGCTTAGTCCAGACAGAAAAAGGGAAATTCTCCGGCCGGGTCTGATTGCTTGAAAAATCCGCATACCATTCCGGTACGGGTTCATTCTGCCCACCACATCCATTTACATTGTCAACTGGCCTATTATTTTCAACGTAATCTGACCCTATCTCCATGCCAGAATCCCTCTTATGTGGGGAATTCACATTCCCGAACGGTTTCTGGATATCCGATACGAAATACCCCCGCTTCGGCTCAGAGTAGATATACCCTTCCGTCTGCAGCAGACCATAGGCATTCTCAACCGTAATGGTGCTTACGCCCAGATGCCGCGCAAAGGTGCGCTTCGATGGCAGCCTCTCCCCTTTGCTTAACGCACCGGACATAATATCTGCTTTCATACATTTATAAAGATAGGTATACATGGCGTCGCCGCCGAGGTTCTCAAAAGAATAGGTAAGCATATCCGGGCGCCCTTTCTGGCATTTAAAAATAATCTGATTTTGGGTATTTTCATATGTCCAGATATGATTATAATCATAGAAAAACGACTTGTAAAGAAGGAAGGTTGATTTTTATGAAAAACTTTACAACAAAAAAACTGGTACTCTCCGCACTCTTCGCCGCCCTGACCTGCGTGGCGACCATGTGCATCCAGATTCCCACCGCTCTGACACAGGGATACATCCACCCCGGCGACTCCCTTGTCATCCTCTGCGCGATTTTTCTTGACCCGGCATGTGCGTTTTTTGCCGCCGCCATCGGATCAGCCATGGCTGACATGCTGACCGGATATTTTATCTATGTACCGATTACCTTCATCATCAAAGGAATGATCGCACTCTGCGGCTGCAAGCTCTGGCACAGCCGGATTGCCTCCTATATTCATCCGCAGATCCGCGTCGTCCTCTGCGGCCTCATCGACATCATATTTGTTGCCGGAGGCTACTGCGTAAGTGAAGGCTTTATTTTCGGATGGGCAGCCTCCGTCGCCGGGATTCCCGGAAGCGTCGTACAGGGTAGCGTCGGGCTGATTCTCGCGTTTGTGCTGTACCCGTTGCTGAATATTCCGCTGAAACGGATCCTGTCCGCACAGGAATAGCGCAAATCCTTTTTAGCTCGACAGGATGATTGAAAAATATCCCGCCGTGTCCGGTATCTCATCGGCATGGCGGTATATTTTTTCATCGGGCATCCCGCAATTTTCCACCATGACAGCGTCACGCCCGCTGTTCTGCAGACTCTCTCTGACCTCCCGAAGCCGGCTGCCGGATTTCATCAGGACGACTGTCCCTTCCTTCGGCAGCTCCTCCGTCAGAGTTTGCGCCTCCGGATAGATATGGATCGGTTCTTTCTCCAGCCCGAGGGAAATGCCCAGTTCAGCCGCCGCCGCGCAAAAAGACGGCACGCCGCTGACCAGTCTGCAAGGATAGCCGTCCGCCTCTACTATTCTCTGAATATAGGAAAAAGTCGAATAGACTGCCACATCGCCCAACGTCAGAAAGACAACTGTTTTTCCCTCATCCAGAAGCGCCTCCAGAATCTCTGCGCCCTGCCGGTGATGATGCTCCTGCTCCTTTGCATCATGAATCATCGGCATGAAAATACCCACAAGCTCTTTCCCGGTAATTTCCGGCACCGCACCGGCTGCAATCTGATATGCCGCCGTCGCGACAGGATCCTTTCCCGGCACCGCGATGACATCCGCTTCCCGGATCAACCGCACCGCTTTCAATGTCATCAGCTCCGGATCTCCCGGCCCTACGCCGACACCGTATAATATTCCTGACATAAAATTTCCCCTTTCATTCCCAGAATACCATAGAAAAAATCCCGATTCAAGGATAGCAGGCCGGGTAATAATGGGCAGGCCATAGCGACATTAAGAAAACGTTAAATATTGTTCATGCTCAAACAAAGCAGAAACAGCATATATAAAACTTCTGGTGAAGGTGTTCGTTCATGTAATTCGTAAAATGAGATAACAGACTTTGTCACTCCGATTTGTGCGGCTAACTGTTTTTGGGTCATGCCAGATTTTGTGCGAAGGTCTTTTAGCATCGTGCCAAAATTTGTTATATGGTGTACGCTGAGGCACATAAAAGTTCTTTGCAAATTTAACATAATAACATAATAAAAT
>JAJQBV010000031.1 GCA_021203115.1 Clostridiales bacterium
GTCCATGAGGATACGCATCAGCTCAGCCACTGCCACCGTAGGGTGCGTATCGTTCATCTGAATCACGACCTTCTCGTACATCTTCTTGATGTCCGGATGATACTTTTTATAGCGGGCAACCGCGCGCTGCACGGAAGCAGACACGAAGAAGTACTGCTGTTTTAAGCGCAGTTCTTTACCCTGAATGTGATTGTCGTTCGGATAGAGAACCTCTACCAGATTGCGTGCAAGGTTCTCCTGCTCTACCGCCTTGTGGTAATCGCCCTTGTCAAAGGAATCCAGCTGGAACTCATTCGTCGGCTCTGCATCCCAGATCATCAGCGTGTTGACAACATTGTTTCCATAGCCGACGACCGGTATATCGTAGGGCACCGCGCGGACGGTCTGGCAGTTCTCCTGATAATATTTCGTCTTGCCGTTCGGCAGCGGCTCGGAGCGGACATAGCCGCCGAACTTTACAAGGAACGCGTGCTCCGGCCGGCGCAGTTCAAACGGATAGCCGTTCTTTAACCAGTTATCCGGCTTCTCCACCTGCGCATCGTCCACGATTGCCTGCCTGAACATGCCGTAGCGGTAACGGATCCCGCAGCCGTACGCCGCGTATCCGAGCGTCGCCAGAGAATCCACAAAGCAGGCAGCTAGACGGCCGAGTCCGCCGTTCCCCAGCGCGGGATCATGCTCCTGATCCTCGATGGTGTCCAGATTGATGCCCATCTCATCCAACGCCTCGCGGACCTGCTTGTAGGCGGTCAGGTTGATCAGGTTGTTGCCGAGGGCACGGCCCATCAGGAACTCCATGGACATATAGTAGACCATCTTCGGGTCTTCCCGGTCAAAAGTCTGCTGCGTGGCAAGCCACTGGTCGATAATCACGTCCTTTACCGTGTAGGAGACACCCTGAAAAATCTCCTGATCCGTCGCCTCGGACAGCTTTTTGCGGAAAAGCATCCGCACATTGTCTTTTACTTCTTCTTTGAATTTTTCCTTGTCAAATAAAATATTACTGCTCATCTCTCTCTACTCCTAACAACACTTTGTGCCCATTGATATTCCATTCCTTGCAGTATCCGGACGGCTCCGCCTCCATAATCTGCGTCGCGAGAACATCCCTGCTGATCTCCGTCTCATGGGCCGCAAACACATCGCCGACCGCCTGCTCCGCCTGCCATGTGAGCGTAATGTGATCCATCACCTCAAAGCCGGCCTCCTTGCGCATCGTCTGCACCTTGCTGATGATCTCGCGGACAAGCCCCTCCTCGATCAGCTCCGGTGTCAGATGCGTATCCAAAACGACCGTGATGCCATTTCCTGCTTCAATGGAAAAACCTTCGGTCTGCGCTACAGAGATCAGAAGGTCATCCTCTGTCAGAATAATATCTTCACTTATTTCTGTCAAGGCAATCGACCCATTTTTCTTCAAATTTGCATAGGCCTCATGCCCGTTTATTGCGGCAAGCGCGGCCTTGATCTGCCCCAGATACTTTCCGTATTTCGGCCCGACCGTCCGCAGCTGCGGCTTAAACTCATAGCTGGTGTACTCGCTCACATCCTCTTTAAATGTCACCTTTTTCACATTCAGCTCATCATCGATGATCTCCGTGAAATACTCCGGCAGGGTAAACGGCGACTGCACCAGCATTTCCGCGACCGGCTGACGGTTCTTTATATTGGAAGAATTTCGTGCCGCCCGTCCCAGAACCACGATCTTTAACACCTGATCCATCTTCTCCTCAAGCTCCGGATCGATCATGCTCTCATCGCACACGGGATAGTCGCACAGATGAACGCTCTCCGGCGCGTCGGCATCGATGCTTCCCACCAGATTGCGGTAAATATCCTCCGTCATAAACGGAATCATGGGAGCGGCCAGCTTCGCAATCGTCACCAGCGTCGTGTACAGCGTCATGTAGGCGTTGATCTTGTCCTGCTCCATGCCCTTCGCCCAGTAGCGCTCACGGCCGCGGCGGACATACCAGTTGCTCATGTCCTCCACAAAGGCCTGCAGCGCGCGCGCCGCCTCCGGGATGCGGTAGGAGCCCAGATCACCGTCCACCTCGCGGACCGTCGAGTTCAGCCTGGACAGAAGCCACTTGTCCATGACGGACAGCTTCTCATATTCCAGCTCGTATTTTGTCGCGTCAAATTCATCAATATTCGCATAGAGGACAAAGAAAGCATAGGTATTCCACAGGGTACCCATGAACTTCCGCTGTCCCTCCTGAACGGCCTTCCCGTGGAAGCGGTTCGGCAGCCACGGCGCGGAATTGATATAAAAATACCACCGGATGGCGTCGGCGCCGTACTGTTCGAGCGCCTCAAACGGATCCACGGCATTGCCCTTGGATTTACTCATCTTCTGGCCGTTTTCATCCTGCACATGCCCCAGAACAATGACATTCTCGTAGGGCGCCTTGTTAAACAGCAGCGTGGACTCCGCCATCAGGGAGTGGAACCACCCGCGGGTCTGATCCACCGCCTCGGATATAAACTGCGTCGGGAACTGGGATTCAAAAACCTCCTTATTCTCAAACGGATAATGGTGCTGGGCAAAAGGCATCGCTCCGGAGTCAAACCAGCAGTCGATGACCTCCGGCACACGGTGCATATCCTTTCCGCAGCAGGGGCATTTGATCGTGATCTCATCGATGTAAGGGCGGTGCAGCTCCACGGTCGCCGCCGCCGGATTCTGGCTCTTTTCGGCCAGCTTGGCGCGGCTTCCGACGGACTCCTGATGGCCGCACTCACATTCCCAGATGTTTAACGGCGTGCCCCAGTAACGGATCCGCGAAATCGCCCAGTCCTGAATATTCT
>JAJQBV010000212.1 GCA_021203115.1 Clostridiales bacterium
CCTTTCTGCAGCAGGATCATTTCAAATACGACGCCTATCCGGTTCTGGACACCGTGATCATGGGCAACCAGCGTCTGTATGATATCATGAAGGAAAAAGACGCGATTTACATGAAGGAGGATTTCACGGACGAGGACGGCATCAAGGCCAGCGAGCTGGAAGCGGAGTTCGCGGACATGGATGGTTGGAACGCGGAATCGGACGCCGCCACACTTCTGAACGGCCTCGGCGTGGACACGGACCTGCACTATACCATGATGAGCGATCTCCCCGGCGCGCTGAAGGTGAAGGTGCTTCTGGCGCAGGCGCTTTTCGGCAGCCCGGACATCCTTCTTCTCGACGAGCCGACCAACAACCTTGATCTGGATGCGATCGCGTGGCTGGAGGAGTTTCTGATCAATTTTGAGAATACGGTCATCGTGGTGTCCCACGACCGTTATTTTTTGAATAAGGTCTGTACGCACACGGCGGACATCGACTACGCCAAGATCCAGCTCTATGCCGGGAACTATGATTTCTGGTATGAATCCAGCCAGCTGATGATCCAGCAGATGAAGGAGGCCAACAAGAAGAAAGAGGAAAAGATCAAGGAGCTGCAGGAGTTTATCTCCCGTTTCTCCGCGAACGCTTCCAAGTCCAAGCAGGCGACTTCCCGGAAGAAGGCTCTGAAAAAAATTCAGCTGGATGAGATCAAGCCCTCCAGCCGGAAATACCCTTACATCGACTTCCGGCCCGGCCGGGAGATCGGAAACGAGGTTCTCACAGTAGACGGCATCAGCAAGACCATCGATGGTGTAAAGGTGCTGGACAATGTGTCGTTCATCGTTGGCCGCGAGGACAAGATCACCTTTGTCGGCAGCAACGAGCTGGCAAAAACCACGCTGTTTAAGATTATTATGGGAGAGACGGAGCCGGATGAAGGTACCTTCAAATGGGGCGTCACCACCAGCCAATCCTATTTCCCGAAGGATAACACGCAGATTTTCGACACCGATCTCACCATCGCAGACTGGCTGACGCAGTTCTCCGAGATCAAGGATGCCACCTATGTCCGCGGATTTCTGGGGCGGATGCTCTTTCCCGGCGAGGACGGCGTGAAAAAGATGCGGGTGCTCTCCGGCGGCGAGAAGGTCCGCGTGTTGTTTTCCCGCATGATGATCGAGGCGTCCAACGTGCTGATTCTGGATGAGCCGACCGACCATCTGGATATGGAATCGATCACCGCACTGAACAACGGCCTGATCAAATTCCCCGGCGTCCTGCTCTTTGCCTCGCGTGATCATCAGATCGTGCAGACCACGGCAAACCGCATCATCGAGTTTATACCGAACGGTTCCATGATCGATAAAATCACCACCTATGATGAGTATCTGGAGAGTGATGAGATGGCGAGAAAACGTCAGGTCTATACCATGGCGAAGACGGACGCGGAAGATAACTAGTGATTGCAGATGTTGTGAAATGATATAGATAAAAAATCCTCCTGATGTTTACAATGGAAAAAACACAGGAGGATTTTTCTTATATAATTAAGAAGACAGCCATGGAGCGAAAATTAATATTCGTCTCATGACTGTCTCCTTGTTTGGATCGGATCCTTAATTTTTTAAGCAGCCGATAGGAATAACATATACACCGTCGCGACGTCGATATGCGTAATCTCCGGTTCCTGTCAATACCATAAGGAAGGCCGGTGATTTCATTTTGTCGGTGTCAATTTTTGCCTGCATTGACTTTAAGCTTTCGGCACCTTCTTCAATCAGCCTGTCACCGCCGAGTTTGATTTCAATCAGACCGTATACACCGTTTCTCAAATGGACGACCGCATCACATTCCTGTCCATCTTTGTCGCGGTAGTGATAGACTTCGCCATTCAAAGCATCTGCAAACACACGGAGATCTCTTACACAGAGTGTTTCAAAGAGAAAACCGAAGGTTTTCAGGTCGTTTATCAGATCATTCGGACCAATGCCCAAAGCTGCGGAGGCGATGGATGGATCGATATAGTATCGGGTATCAGACGAGCGAATCGCAGTTTTTGACCGCAGGTTTGGATTCCATGCAGGCATATCCTCTACAATAAAGATTTTGCGCAGGGCGTTGATATAGGACGCTACAGTATCTTCGCTCATCGGAAATTCATCGTTTGCGGCGATATCTTGCGCAATTACCGTGTTTGGCACCTGACCGCCCTGATTTCTTGCGTAGGAGCGCATGAGCCGTTTCACTCTTTCAGGATTTTTCTGAACATTGTCTGCCCGGTTAATATCGGAGTGAACAACAGCATCGTAATAGTCTATCGCTTGATCAAGGGCAATTTCATCCCGCATATCAACCGCTTGCGGCCAGCCGCCCCGGCATACAAGGAATGCCAGACGGTCGATGCTGAGATTGGAGCTGCCGTCAATATTATCTGCGCCGTTGAACAGGTTTTTCAGGCTGACTTCGCCTGTTGAATCGCCGGATTCATACAGGCTCATCGGCCTCATGGTGAGCCAGGTAAAGCGACCTGTTCCGGAGTGAGTGACATCTTTGGTATCGGCAGGGACAGCGGAGCCGGTGAGAATAAACTGTCCAAGTTCGCCACGGTGGTCAACTTCAAAACGGATGGCATCCCATAGCTTTGGAGCAAGCTGCCATTCATCGATCAACCGTGGAGCTGCACCCTTTAATAGTCGTTTGGGACTTAGCTCTGACATGGTGATGTTTTGCTCCTTCTTTTCCGGATCATCCATGTACAAGATACATGCAGCAAGCTGTTCCGCAGTTGGTGTTTTGCCACTCCACTTT
>JAJQBV010000145.1 GCA_021203115.1 Clostridiales bacterium
TAATTATTCAGTACAAAAGTAGCCTCTTCTGCTGATGAAATCACTGCTTCAGCCAGCGCCGCAACATCCGCCGACGGATACACCAAATCCGGAATACAGATGACAGGGATTCCCGCCGCAGCCGCGGCGCGTATCCCGTTTTCGGAATCCTCCAGAACAAGCGCATTTCCCGGCCGAACCCCCGCCCGGTCACAGGCGAGCAGGAAAATATCCGGCTCCGGCTTGGAGCGCTTCACATCCTCTCCCCCGATAACAAATGAGAAATACGCTTCCAGCCCCGCCATGCGGAGATATTTTTCCACATAGGCACGGCGCGTGGAGGAGGCCACACAGCAGTGGATGTCCCGTTCTGCAAGCCACTGCAGCAGCTTGCGAATGCCCGGCTTCACAGAGGGGCCGTTCTCCTCCATATATGTATTGACCGCAGCCCGTGTCTTTGCACTGATCTCATCCGCCGGGTAATCCGGTCCGTACAGCTCCGCCAGCTTGTCCCGAAGCAGGCTTCCGGACAAGCCGAGCGTCTGCACATAGTCCTCCTGCCGGGCCGGATAACCGTACTCCGTCAGGATTTCATTCTTTTTCATCATAAAAAGACGCTCTGCATCAAAGATCAGACCGTCCATATCAAAAATCACAAGCTGAAGTCTTTTTTCCATCCGCTTTTTTCCTCGTCTTACGAACGCTTTCCAGCGATCACCACAACCCGTGCACATCCGCTGCACACCTGTTTTCCGCCGTTTTCTTTCACATCCCGCTATCGGCACTCCCGCTCACCGCGGATTCAGCCGCCGCACCCGCTTCACCACACGCTCCCCCAGAATACAGCCCGCTCCGACGACAAAGGGGAAAATAAAGGTCGCCGCACGGTAGAGCAGCGTCACCGCCGCCGCCTGACTGGAGCCGACCAGCACCGCGTACAGGCTGGTCATGATCAGTTCCGTCGAACCGATGCCCGCCGGAGTCGGAATCACCGCCGCCGTCATCGCGGACAAAGACGTGACCGAGAACGAGGTAAGCAGGGAAACGGCTCCCGTCTGCCAGAGGATCAGAAACGGAATGCTGTACCAGAAACAGAGCTTTGCCATATTCTTCAAAATACAGGATACGATCACACGCCAGTCATTCAGCAGCTTTGTCCCGGACTCTTCCAATATACCCGTGCTGCTCTTCAGCTTCTGCATGACATTGTCAAGCCGATGCCCGCGATTCAGCTTGCGGACCAGAAAAAGCAGCAGTTGATGAAACTTCGGCCAAACCACCATCAATATCAGTCCGATGGAGATCAGAAGCGTCAGGAAATAGGCCAGCAGCAGATAGACGGCATAGTTCCTGTAATGGCTTGCCATCAGCCGCCAGTTCGCAACGAAAAAGATTCCGCTGAACAGGGCAATGCTGACCTTGTGCAATATATACTGAATTGCATAAAGGCCGGTCGCCTCCGAGTACCCCACGTGTTTCTTCCCGAGAAAAACCACGGCCGCAACGCCGGAGCCGCTCCCAAGCGTAGAGAGACGGTAAAAGGAACAGAAAAACGCGCAGTACACCGCATCCCGATAGCGAAACCGCGGGTTATACCGTCTTGCCAGAGAATATGTGATCCATGCCTCAAACAGGTGGTAAACCACGGACGCCCCTCCGATTGCGATGAGAATCAGCGCAGAGGTCTCCGTAATCTGCTGCCAGATATCCTCCCACGAACCGTGGAACGTATAGATTATAATCGCGATCAGAGCCGCCGCAAATATAATTCGAAACCAAAAACCCTTGTTTTTCATGCCACCTTATTTTCCGTCACTGTAAAAATCCCTGACCTGCTCCAGCACAATCCCCATGAGACGGGTACGCGCCTCCACACTGGCCCATGCGATGTGCGGTATGATCACCAGCCTGGTGCTGTCTGTGATCCTGCGCAGCGGATTGTCCTCCCTCATGGGTTCCTGCCGCAACACATCCAGACCCGCAGCCGCGATCTCGCCGCGCTCCAGCGCGTCCGCGAGATCCTCCTCCACCACGATCAGGCCGCGCCCGACATTGATGAAAACAGCTGTGTCCTTCATCCTGTGAAATGCCGCCGCATTCATCAGATCCTGCGTGTTTTCATTCAGCGGCGCGTGCACCGACACGATATCCGCCGTCGTTAATAAAGTGTCCCAATCAACCTGATTATATCCCTCCTGCGGCGCACTTCCCGATGTTGAATAATAAATCACATTGCAGCCGAAGGCTTTGGCGATATCCGCCACACGCCGCCCGATATTCCCGAGGCCGATGATTCCCCATGTCCGTCCGTTCAGCTCATGAAACACATTGGAGAAATGTGAAAAACAGTCGTCCGCCACATATTTCCCAGACTTCACGTACTCATCATAGTAGCTCATCTTTTCCAGAAGGTAAAAAAGCAGGGCAAATGTGTGCTGCGCCACATTCTCCGTGGAATATCCCGCCACATTCCGCCATGCGATACCGCGCGCATCCAAAAACGCCATATCCAGATTGTTCGTTCCGGTGGCGGTCACACAGACGAGCTTCAGATGCGGCGCCTCCCCGACTATCCGCTCGTTTACCTCCATCTTGTTGACAATGATCACATCCGCCTCTCGTACCCGCTCCGGCATCTCGGACGGATGCGTATATCCGTATCGAATAACATTCCCGAGCGCGGAAAATCCGGACAAATCGATATCCGCCCCGATCGAATCCGCATCCAAAAATACAATATTCATGCTCCTGTTCTCCTGTTATCTGTTTCGGACATCTGCCGTCCCGATTTCTTCCATCG
>JAJQBV010000071.1 GCA_021203115.1 Clostridiales bacterium
CTATAATATGATCTTCTTTTATACCTTTATCCAGCAAATATTGATGAAAAAGATGAAACAGTAAATAAGATTTGCCGGATCTCCTCAAACCCGTAACAATCTTTACAAGCCCATTATGTTCCCGTCGGATTAATTTATTTAAATAAGCGTCTCTCTTAATCTCCATGCCAGCCTCCCATTATGAATTATTGTGATATGCCACATTTTTTCATATCTCATTGTACATTCCCATGCAAGAAAATGCAACTCTTATTATGAATTTTTATGGCAAATTACATTTTTCCATAATAGGGAGGCGTGCTACCAGCCTGCCATCTGAACAGAAGTCAGATCCCACATTTACTTTATCTGCCTGTATGTTTCCTTTTACAGATACCGATTCCTGCGGCACAGCCTGCGCCGCAGAGTGCGAGGAGGATCCAGCGATATATGGAGGCTGTATCTCCGGTAGCCGCAACGGCCGCAGCAGTTGTCGCGGAAGTCGATCCGGAGTCGGTGGTGCCTGTCTGAGTGGCAGTATATGCCGGAACAGCTGTGTTGTCAGAGGTTTCAGTCCAGCCGATTAAGATCGGGGACAGGCCGGTCAGCACTACATGAATACCGTCGTCTGCCTCTGTGACCGCGGGCGTTTCCGTGTTGCCCGCAACGGTGTTCAAACGGGCGGAGGTTACCGCAAACATATGTATAAGGAAGTAGTCGTGGATGTTTTTCCCGGTGCCGTCCGGATAAGGGATTACGACTTCGATACCCTCTGTCGGAAAATCTTCCTCGGTGGCATCTCTCCATTTGCCGTCTGTGAGGATCCGAAGCTGAACATCATAGACCGCGGAGTCCGCCGCGGAGTAACCCTCTGCGAGGGTCACAAGCTGGCTTTGGAGTTCGGAAGTTATTTTCTCTACCGTGTCAAAACCGGCCGCTTTCAGATCATCACTGATCACATCATCGGTCAGAGACTGCATGACTATCTGCGTCGCCGTAAAATTGTTATCGGATTCGCCGGATACTTCCGCAGCGCTGTCATTGGATCCGCCGGATGCTTCCGCAGTATTATCAGCCGACCCGCCAGATGCTTCCGCAGCGTTACCGGAAGACCCGCCGGATGTTCCTGTGACGGGAATTATCTCGCTGTATTCATCAGAGTATTCTGTGTTATTAAAGACGCAGGCGGCCGTGTAAACGATACTGCCGTTTTCCGCTGCAGTCGCTGCTGTAGTTTCTTTGGCGATGGTACAGGTTACAGTCTCCTCATCCCCGCATTTGGAGCAGGTAAAAACGGCGGTACAGGACGAGTGATCCGTCGCCCAGCGGAATACCGGCTTCCCGTAGGTGTGACCGGCAGGCGTATCCCCGACTGCATAGGCCGCTACGGTGCCGCTCACTTCAAAGGCCGCGAGCAGGATCGGCGTTCCGGAGGCGGACGCCTCCGCACTGATGAAATAAAGCCCTTCCGGGCTGATATCACTGGACAGCGAGGCGCCCGAGGAGGGATCTTCCGAATAATCCCTTGAATTGATGTAGTTTACAAAATATGCATTGGACGGATCGGTGATATCATACATCATGATTCCGCCGACACGCTCTAATGCGATGAAGGCATAGGTTCTGCTGCCGACGGTTCCGACTGTGACGGTCTCCGGTTCCGGGCCTTTTTTCTGTGAGCGGCTGTCATAGTCATTGTCATCATTTGAGCAGTTGAAGTAGCTGGCGACATATTTGGCCGTATTTTCCTCAAAATCATTTGCGCTGTCATATACCTGAGTCAGTCCGCCGGAGGAAACCTGATAGATGGAGAAGGAGCGCCCGCCGAACAGAACCGTTTTTCCGGACGGCAGCCCGTCTGTCACATCCGCATTGATTGTCCGCACTTTTTCTGCAGTGCTTCCGTCGGAGGCGGTGAGCGTAGTTTTTGATTCGTTCGAATAACTTCCCCACTCACGGGAATCGCCCTCATTTGCGGTCAGGATGTAGGTCTGGCCGCCCACTGTGTATATGGAAATGCCGTCCGGCATATAGGCTGCGATCGCATCGGGATAGGTTTTCGCGACATAATCCCCGTCATCTATGAGGTCGATGGCATTTGCTTCCAGGCTCAGATCTTTATATCCGAGAGAGTAGATACCGGTGAAGGCTCCGCTGTCTAAATCCAGCACGGCGATAGCGTTTGCTTCCTGCAGCGCCACATATACGGTCGTGTCAGTCGCCGTGATGTATTCCGGCTCAAGATCAGCACTGACAGATACCCCTTTTGCGAGAATGACACCGGCGGAAACCAGTGCTTCCCGCTGGCTGTCATAAGCGGTAAAGTCAACCGTTTTCACGGCGGAAGCGGAGAGGTTGTCCGTATCCAGCGTGATGATCGAGACAGAACCGAGGGGATCGGTGGTTCCGGATTCGTAACCCTCACGCGGTTCGCCCTCGTTGGCGGAAAGAATCTTTGTTCCATCCGGTGTAAAGCAGACCATATCCGGCTGGCAGCCGACTTCTATCGCGATGAGAAGCTCGCGGCTGTTTGTATCGATAAGTGCAACATATCCGTTGTCCGCATATCCCTCTGCCTGCAGGGCGACCGCTGCGATGCCAAGATCAGAATTGATATATACGGAGGTCATGTCCCCATAGGAGAAGTCCGGATATGCCGTTGCCATAAGCGATTTTACATCAAGCTCCTCGGCGGTAAGGTTGTCTGTGTCGGCATCGGACAGGTCACCGGGGAGGGTCTTGAGATCAATGCTCTCCAGCATGCCGGTCTTACCGTTGACCGACCATGCGGGATTA
>JAJQBV010000107.1 GCA_021203115.1 Clostridiales bacterium
ATGCCACATCGTGGTCCGCGATGATTGAGGCCAAATCCTTCCGGCTCTGCATCTTTCCGTTGGACTGTGTGCCGACCGGTGTCGTCGTCGTATCCGCAAACCGCGGCGTCGCGGAGGAACGCTGGATGCCGGTATTCATATAGGCGCCGTTGTCATAACAGACATACACCAGATCGTGTCCGCGCTCCATCGCTCCGGAGAGAGACTGGAAACCGATGTCATAGGTACCGCCGTCCCCGCCGAAGGTGATAAACTTAAAGGTCTGATCCTCGGGCAGCCGACCGCGTTTTCTCAATGCGCGGTAGGCAGTCTCCACGCCGCTTAAGGTCGCGCCGCCGTTTTCAAAGGCGTTGTGGATGTAGCTGTCCTCCCATGATGTGTAGGGATACATGAAGGAGGAAACCTCCAGACAACCCGTCGCGTTGCCGATCACGGCCTGATCACCTTCGTGAAGCGCCCGCAGCACGGCACGGACCGCGATCGTCGCGCCGCATCCGGCGCACATCCTGTGTCCCGGAGCCAGACGTTCCGGCTTGCTCATAACCTGTTTAAAATTATATTTCTCAGCCATTTTCCGAAACCTCCTATGCTCTCAGCCCGATATACTGGTACTGCTCGATCTCTTTTTCGGTGGCGACGGACTCCTCCATGGCGGCGAAAACCTCCTTCGCCTCATCGGTCGTGAAATCCCGGCCGCCGAGACCGTAGATATAATTTGTCGTGTTGATATAGATCTTGCTGCGATACAGACCTGCCGTCACCTCCGCGCCCAGCGGTCCGCCGTGGCCGTTGTAGCTCTCGCAGCGGTCCAGAATCGCGACTGCTTTGCAATTTCTCAGAGCCTGTGCGATCTCCTCCGCCGGGAACGGGCGGAATACGCGAAGCTTTAAGACGCCGACCTTTTTCCCCTCCTCGCGCAGCTCGTCCGCCGCCTGCTTGGCCGTGCCCGCCGCGGAACCGATCAGCAGCATAATGTAATCCGCGTCCTCGGTCCGGTACTCCTCAAACAATCCGTACTCCCTGCCGGAAATCTGAGCGTATTCTTTTGCCACATCCAGAATGACCTGCTTTGCATTCTACAGCGCGATGAGCTGGTTTTTCCTTCCCTCCATCACATAGTTGGTGACCGAGTAGGGGCCGACGGAAACCGGCTTGCCGGGATTCAGCATGTACTCTTCCGGCTCATGCTCACCGACAAAAGCCTTCACCGGCTCGTCCTCCATCAGCTCGATGTTCTCCACCGCATGGCTGGTGATAAAACCGTCCTGGCAGATCATGATCGGCAGGCGGACGTTTTTGTTCTCCGCAATGCGGTACGCCTGAAGCATGTTGTCGTAGACTTCCTGATTGTTCTCCGCATAGATCTGGATCCACCCGGTGTCGCGGGCGCCCATACCGTCCGTATGGTCACAGTTGATATTGATCGGGCCGGACAGCGTGCGGTTCACCAGCGCCAGCGCGATGGGCATCCGGTTGGAGGCCGCCAGCAGAAGCTCCTCCCACATCAGGGCCAGTCCCGCCGAGGAGGTCGCCGTCAGGGTGCGCGCCCCCGCTGCCTCGGAACCGATGCTTGCACTCATCGCCGAGTGCTCGCTCTCCACCGGAATAAACTTGGTGTCAATCTCGCCGTTCGCGATATATGTAGAGACCATCTGCGGAATCTCTGTGGACGGTGTGATGGGAAACGCCGGCATCACATCCGGGTTAATCTGTCTGATCGCATAGGCAACGGCCTCGTTGCCCGACATTCTCTCTTTGATCGCCATTATTCCACACCCTCCTTCATCACAATCGCGCCGAACGGACAGACCGCCGCGCAGATCCCGCATCCTTTGCAGTGATCCAGATCAAAGGGCAGCCGTTTTCCGTCCTTTACCGGAATGCTGCTGTCCGGGCAGACCGGCGTACACAGCAGGCACTGCTTGCACTTATCCTCCAGATAAACCGGGGTATTATTTCTCCACTCGCCGGTCTTAAACAGCTTCGAGGTACCTGCAGCAAAAATCTGCATTCCTTCCGTCATGCCGGTATGGGGAGTTTTCTCGTTAATCTTTGTAATATCAGTTCTCATCCTGCTCTCCTCCCTGCCGTGCCAGCGCGTCCAATGTAATCTTCAGCGCCTGCATGTTACCCTCGATGACCTCCGGCTTCTTGGCAAATTTATGCTGATAGGAATTGCGCATCTCATTTAAAAACACTTCCTGCGGCATCACTTTTGTCACCGCCACCACAGCGGCCAGCATCGGGGAATTCGGGAAATATTTTCCGAGCGCCTCCTCCGAAATCTTTCTGGCATCGATCGTATAGACCCTGCCCTGATAGCCGTTTAAATGCGGTCGGATCTCCTCCGGCGTCCGCGCGGTGTTGACGATGATCGCGCCCTCCTCCTTCAGGCCGGCCGTGACATCCACCGTGTGCAGCAGCGTCTCATCGACGACCGCCACAAAATCCGGATCGTAAATATTGGAATGTACCCGAATCACATCCTCACTGATCCGGTTAAATGCCGTGATCGGCGCACCCATCCGCTCCGGACCGTACTCCGGAAAGCCCTGTACATGTTTCCCGGTCTTAAACGCGACATCCGCCAGCAGAAGCGCCGCCGTCTTGGCACCCTGGCCGCCCCGGCCGTGCCATCTGATCTCAATTCCGTTTTTCACTTTGATCTCTCCTCACGTAAAATATGGAAGCAGCTGTTATCAAAAGCAGAAACAGCTACAAAAGTATACAAAAACAAGCATACGAAAAACCCGCATACTTTTTATAGTAT
>JAJQBV010000076.1 GCA_021203115.1 Clostridiales bacterium
GTCATCGCCCTCCTTGCACTATATGTTTCCACCGTCGTCCTGGCATGCATCGGCAGCGACCAGGCGCTCAACCTGTTAAGGGCCGCCATCTACTCCACCGTCGTCCTGCCTGTCCTGCTCTGGGCTTACTCGCTCATCTACCGCCTCCTGCGGGATCACTACTCACAGGAAGCCAGAGAACGGACGGAGGAACTGAGAAAGCATCAGAAAAACGAAACGGATAATACAGATGAAAAAAAGACAGCGGATTTCGAATAATCCGCTGTCTTCTTTTACATTATATGACTTATAATTTCTGAGCTTTTGACCCTGGTATCATCATATGACCTGGTACTTCGCGACAAAGACCGGGAAGGTATCCGTGCCCCGGACCTCCTTACCCGCCGTCACCAGCGCATTCTTGTCGGTGATGATGTGGTCGAGAACCGCACCCTCCTCGATGACGGTATCCTGCATCAGAACACAGTTTTTCGCAACCGCGCCCTTGCCGATCTTCACGCCTCGGAAGAGCACGCAATTCTCCACATTGCCCTCGATGACACAGCCGTCAGCCGCCATGACATTCTTTACAATCGCGCCGTCATAATAGCGGGTCGGGTTGTCGTCACGAAGCTTTGTGTAAACCGGCTGGGAGAACAGCGCTTCCAGATTTTCCTCCTCCAAAAGTCGCATATTCTCATCAAAGTAGGACTTCATATCGCTGATGCGCCCGTAATATCCGGTAAACTCATAGGCGGAAACTTTCAGCTCGCCCAGTTTCTTCAGCAGGATATCGCGCTCAAAATAGACGCCGCCCTGCATGTATGCCTCGCGAACCAGACGAATCATGAGTTCACGTTCCATGCAGTAGATATTCATGGAGAAGTTCTGGTCGCCCTCTTCCTGAGGGTTGATGTACATATTCTTCACCATGCCATCCTCGATGTCATATGTATAATACATCCCCTTATTCATCAGCTTCGCGGACATAATGCTCTCCGGAAGAGGCTGAACCGTGTAGGCACAGCTCACATCCGCGCCGCTGTCGACATGCGCCTGAATAAAATCCTTGAAATCAAAGGAAGCAGCGATATTCGTATCCGAGAGGATGATGTACTGCTCCTTCTGCTCCTTCAGGAAGCTGATGATGTGATCCAGCGCCTCAATCCGTCCGTGGTAGACACTCATGGACTTCTGTGCAAACGGAGGCCAGATCATCAGTCCGCCATTCTTGCGCGACAGATCCCACTCACGGCCGGATCCCAGATGATCCATCAGAGAGTGATAATTCTGTCTGGCCAGAACCGAGATATTGGTAATGCCGCTGTTCACCATGCTGGACAGGGCAAAGTCAATCATACGGTAACGGCTGGCGAAAGGAATGGAAGCCATCAGCCGCTCGCTGGTCAGCTCCGGTACGAGCTCGTCATATTGGTTGGGGAAAATAATCCCGAGTGCGCTGTTTACCATATCTCTTCACCATCCTTTACGTTTTCTCTCACCATCGCATTGGAGCCGATCTTTGCTCCGCTTCCGATATAGACGCCGGGGCCGATCGTGGCAACGCCCTGAGGCTCGCCCTCCTTCACAACACCGACCGCCGCGTTCTCATCGATGATCGCGTTCTCCGCTACGATGCAGTGCTCCACGACCGCACCCTCCTTGATGATCGCGCCGCCCATGACGACCGCATCCTTCACCACTGCACCGGCCGCAACCTTCACGCCGGAGTAGAGGATGGAATGGGACACCTCGCCGTCAACCCGGCAACCGTCCGTGATCATGGAATTGTCAATGACCGCGTTGGAGCCGATCTTGTGACCGGTCATGCCGGCATTGCGGCTGTAGATCTTCCAGTCGTCGTCAAAAAGATTGATGCCGCTGTGCTCCGGATCGAGAACCTCCATATTCGCCTCCCAGAGGGAAGAGATCGTTCCCACATCCTTCCAGTAGCCACTGAAGTGATATGCGTACATCCGGCGATTGTCGCGGAGCAGATTCGGGATGATGTTGTTGCCGAAGTCGTTCTCCGACTCCGGATCCGCCTCATCCTCCTCCAGATACTTGCGGAGCACATCCCAGTTAAAGATATAGATGCCCATCGACGCAAGGTTCGACTTCGGATTCTTCGGCTTCTCTTGGAACTCCGTGATGCGGTCGTCCTCACCGGCTACCATCAGACCGAAACGGGAAGCCTCATCCCACGGAACCTCCATAACCGCCACGGAAAACTCCGCATCCTTCTCCTTGTGGAAGCGAAGGAAATCCGCATAATCCTGCTTGCAGATCTGGTCTCCGGAGAGAATGATCACATACTTCGGATCATAGCGCTCGATGAAAGAAATGTTCTGGTAAATCGCGTTCGCCGTCCCCTTGTACCAGTCGGACCCACTCGCCCTCTGATACGGCGGAAGAACATGGATGCCGCCGTTTAAGCGGTCCAGATCCCACGGCTGACCGTTCCCGATATACTCATTCAACACAAATGGCTGATACTGTGTCAAAACCCCCACCGTATCAATGCCGGAATTCACGCAGTTCGAGATCGGGAAATCGATGATACGGTATTTCCCGCCGAAAGGAACTGCAGGTTTCGCCAGTTTCTGTGTCAGCGCGTACAGACGCGACCCCTGACCACCGGCGAGAAGCATGGCAACTATTTCTTTTCCCATTGCTTTGTCCCCTCTTTTCATTAAAGTTTGCGGTCATAATCACCAGAGAGCAATCACAACACTATTTATACTATACTATAATATGAACAAATATGAAAGATATTTTTCTAGATTT
>JAJQBV010000122.1 GCA_021203115.1 Clostridiales bacterium
TGAACTCCCGGAGAAATCCCTCCACAAGCTCAATCTGCTCCACGGATCCGAGAACGCCGGTACAGATTCCGTCAACCTGCAGATCCAGCTTTTTCCCCTCCGCCATATACGGCGCCATTTTTGATGTATAATCGTCAAAGAAATAGCTGTCAAACCCCGTGTGATCGGAAAAAATCGCCGTCGGCAGCGGGCAACACTGGATTTTCATCACCGAGATAATCGGCAGAGCCACCGCGATGGAGCAGCGCCCGAATCCGGAGAAATCATTGACAACCGCGATCTTTTTCTGATTGTTATGTGATTCCTTCCCGTTCATTTTCATTCTCCCGTCAGCTTTTCGCCTTCTTCAAAGAGCCCTTCCACGTCGGCGGATAGATCAGAATCAGCAGCGGGAACAGCTCCAGACGTCCGGCCAGCATATCAAACACCAAAACAATCTTGCTGAAATTCGTAAAGAAGGAATAGCTCTGCGTCGGACCGACCATGTTCAGCCCCGGACCGATATTATTGATCGTAGCCGCCACTGCGGTAAAATTCGTGATAAAATCCACATTCTCCAGAGAGAGGCAGAACATGGAGAGGACAAACAGCGCCACAAACGTCACCAGATACACATGAATGCCGCGGATCACATCCTCCTCCACGTTCTTCCCGTCCATCTTGATCTTTTTCACACTCTTCGGGAAGAGGTAGGAGCCGAACTCCCGCAGAACCGTCTTAACCATAATGACAATGCGGGAAATCTTCAGGCCGCCGCCGGTACTCCCCGCGCATGCGCCGAAAAACATGATCAGCACCAAAATAAACCGCGCGGTCTCCGGCCACAAATCAAAATCCACCGTGGCAAACCCCGTGGTTGTGATAATGGAGGCCACCTGGAAAGAGACTGTTCTCAGATTCTCCCCGAAAGTAACCGCGGTATCATAGATGTTGACCATAATGACAGCGATCGCACCCAGGATAATCAGGAAATAATACCGGACCTCCTCCATATGAAACGCCTGCCGCCATTTTCTAAAAAGGATCAGATAATAGGCGTTAAAATTCACGCCGAAAGCCAGCATAAATACGGTAACCACCCACTGGATATAGGGGGAATACCCCGCAATGCTGTCCGCCTTCACACCAAATCCGCCCGTCCCGGCCGTTCCGAATGCGGTCGTCAGCGCCTCAAACAGCGGCATCCGCCCTGCCAGCAAAAAGACAACCATCAGAAATGTCAGGCTGATGTAAATCGCATACGTGATTCTTGCGGAACGCATCACCTTCGGAACCAGCTTGGAAACCGAGGGACCCGTGCTCTCCGCCCGCATCAGGTTCATATTGGAACCGCCGCCCATCCGGATCACGGCGAGTAAAAAGACCAGAACGCCCATACCGCCCATCCAGTGGGTAAAGCTCCTCCAGAAAAGCATGCAGTGGGACAGCGCCTCCACATCATCCAGTATCGTCGCCCCGGTCGTGGTAAACCCGGAGACCGTCTCAAAAAAGGCGTCCACAAAGGATGGAATCTCTCCGCTGATCAGAAACGGGAGACATCCCACCAGACTGATCAGGATCCAGCTGGCCGCCGTGGCGACACAACCCTCTCTCATATAAAAAACAGTCCGGCCGGGTTTTTTCCGCACAACAAGCCAACCGATAAACAGGCTGCACAGGCTGACCAGAAGAAATGTCCATGTACAGCGCTCCCGGTAAATCAGCCCCACAATCCACGGCAGCAGCAGGAAAATACCTTCTATCACCAATATCCATCCGAGGATATACCGAATCATATCTTTATTCATAATCTCTCTACCTCAGAGCATCATCGATACAGTCGATCCCCGTGTGCGTCGTCACCAGAATCACAGTGTCTCCGGGCTGGATGACATCATGGCCGCGCGGGATGATGATCCTGCCCCCGCGGTTGATGCAGGTCAGCAGCATCTGATCCTTCAGCCGCAGCTCGGAAAGCGGAACCCCCGTCACCTTTGAGCCCTCTGCGACCAGAAACTCGATTGCCTCCACCCGGTCACTGAAAAGCTGCACCAGCGTCTCGATATCGCCGTGCATCTGCGCGGTTTTGGTCCGCACATAAGCCACGATCGCCTCCGATGTGATGTATTGCGGATAAACCACGCTCCCCAGATCCAGACTGTTGATCACATTGCGGTATGTCGTCCGGCTCACCTTCGTAACCAGCTTCGCGTCGGAAACCTCCCGCGCATGCAGCGTCAGGAATATATTTCCCTCGTCAAAACCGGTCAGCGCCACGACAGCCTGCGCCGTGCCGATTCCCACTTCTCCCAGCAGCTCTTCGCTGCCGGCGTCGCCGTTGATCACGATCGCGCGGGGAAGCAGAGTGCTTAGCTCCTCACAGCGCTGCCGGTCCCGCTCGATGATTTTGACCTCAATCCCGGCATCCAGAAGAAGCCGCGCCAGATAGTAAGCACAACGCCCGCCGCCCAGCAGGAGAGCATCCCTCACCTGATGCGTCTGGAAACCGATATCCCGCAAAAAGTGCCGCCCGTTCCGGATCTGGGCAATGAAAACGATCACATCCCCGGCCTCAAGGACAAAGGAGCCGTCCGGAATCACAACCTCCCCGCCGCGCTCCACGGCACAGATCAGGACATCGCTCAGCCGCTCGCTGCCGAGATCCATAATCCGCTTCCCCGTCAGGACATTCCCCTCCGGCAGCTTCATACGGATCATATCCGCCTGCCCGCCCGCAAAGGTATTCACCGACAGTGCGGTCGGCATATACAGCAC
>JAJQBV010000030.1 GCA_021203115.1 Clostridiales bacterium
GGGCGAATGAGCGAACGGCTGAGGACAACCCTCAGTCAGCAGCTTCATCTGCCGCAGGAGCAGGTCTTTACGATGAAGTCGCCGATTCATCTGGAGTATCTTTTTGCGCTCTCGAACCTTTTGCCGAAAGAGAGCGCGGCGGCGCTCTGTGATCCGCCGTACACGCCGCGGTTTTGTAAGGCTTTCAATAAGAACGAAAAAATTCTCCCGCAGATCGCGCGGCTGGATGTGCTGATGTTCTACCCCTTTGAATCGATGGAGCCGTTTCTTCGGATGCTCTCGGAGGCGGCGACGGACCCCGGCGTCCTGTCCATCAAGATCACAATCTACCGTCTGGCCTCCAAGGCGAGGATTGCGGAGTATCTGTGTGCGGCCGCGGAAAACGGGAAACAGGTCGTCGTGTTGATGGAGCTTCGCGCGCGCTTTGACGAGCAGAACAATATCGAGTGGGCGGAGCGCCTGGAGGAAGCAGGCTGTACCATTCTGTACGGTTTTGAGGGAATTAAGGTTCACTCCAAGGTCTGTCTGATTACCCGGCGGGATCGGGGACAGGTTCGCTACATTACCCAGATCGGTACGGGGAACTATAACGAGAAGACCGCAAAGCAGTACACGGATCTCTGCCTGATGACGGCCAATCAGGAGATCGGTGAGGATGCGGCGCTGCTGTTCCAGAATCTGGCTACCGGAAATCTGAACGGAAAATATGACCGCCTTCTGGTATCGCCCTTTGCTTTAAAGGATGCGGTGATTGACTGCATTGACCGGGAGATTGCAAAGGGATCGGATGGATATATTTTCTTAAAACTGAACTCGCTGACGGATCGGAAGCTGATCGACAAGCTGGCGGAGGCATCTCAGGCGGGAGTGGAGGTGATCATGAATATCCGCGGCATCTGTTGCCTGCTTCCGGGAATTGAGGGGCTGACCGATCACATAAAAGTATTCTCTATCGTGGGAAGATATCTGGAACACACGCGGATCTACTGTTTCGGGCGGGAGGAGGACGCAAAGCTCTACATATCCTCCGCGGATTTCATGACCCGGAACACGGAGCGCCGTGTGGAGGTGGCCTGCCCCGTGCTGGATGAGCAGACCCGAAAACTGCTCTTCCGGATCATGGAGGATCTGAAGAAGGATAATGTGAAAGCAAGAGTGATGGGACCGGATGGAATTTATCACAGGATTAAGAACGGGGATTCGCCGTTTAGCTGTCAGGAGGTATTTCAGCGGGAGGAGCTGCAGACGGCGGCGGTGAGTGAAAACCGTGTGCATAAAATGTCGTGGGTCAGCCGGCTGCTGGGATGGCTGCGGCGGAAGACAGGTGACGGTACATATGAAGAAAAATAAATTATCAGCGCTTTTGTTTGAAATAGCGGCGCTTTTCTGGTTCATTAACGCTGTTGTCAGCAAAGACTGGATGTTCCTGCCGATTGGTCTTTGTTTCGTGGCACTCGGAATCGTATATGTCAGAGATAAAGAAGGAGAGTGACAGGTTGGAAGTGATTATTTCTGATCTTGGCGGGCAGTATGATAATATGCTTCAATCGAATTGTGATGTACTGATCCGCGCGGATGGAGCTTATGCCCCGTGTCAGGGCTGCTTTGGCTGCTGGACGAGACATCCCGCGGAGTGCTTTATGAGAGACAGCCTGCAGCAGGTGTGCCGTACCGTCGGAAAAGCGGATGTACTTACCATTGTGACGGAGAATTTCTATGGCTCCTATAGTCCGAATGTCAAAACTGTCCTTGACAGAAGCATCGGACTCTCCACACCGTTCTCTACATGGCGGGGAAAGCAGATGCATCACACCCTGCGCTACGGGAAGCATGATCGGTTTCGGGTGATTGTCTATGGCAACATGACAGCGCAGGAAAAGGAAACATTCACCCTGACGGCAAAACGAAATACGATCAATAATGGATATGAGCGATCAGAAGCCGTTTTCCTGAAAGACACGGCTGATCTGGAGGATGTTTTATGAGGACCGTGTTGATAAATGCAAGCCCAAAGCGCAGGTTCAGTGCCTCGTCGTATTTCCTTGCATTGCAGCGTTTGTTTTTGAGGGGAGATGTTGTATCTGAGAAACTGCGAAACAAAAAAGATTACGACCGGATTCTGAATGAGCTTGGGGATACCGATGCCGTCGTTTTCTGCCTGCCGCTGTATGTGGACGGCGTACCGTCCCATGTGCTGCCCTTTCTGAAAGAGATGGAGACTTTCTGCGGGAAAAACGCGAGTCACCTCGATGTTTACTGCATTGCAAACAACGGGTTTATCGAGGGAAAACAGAATGAACCGTTGATGCAGGTGTTCCGGAACTTCTGTACAAGGAGCGGATTAAATTGGTGCGGAGGGATAGGAATCGGCGGCGGTGTTATGCTGAGCATCACGCGGATTTTGTTTGTTGTGAATGCGGTAGTATTCTGTTTCAATTTGATATGGAATGGCGTGCAAAACGGAATCTGGATGGATGCAGGAATATGGCGGGGGTTTTTCCTTGGAATAGGCATCCTCGTTTTTCTGAATCTTGGCGTGTTGATTGATATCTTCCGGATGGGCCGTGCCATTCATAAAGGTGACGGGTACTATTTTGGGGAAAAATATACCCGGATTTTATTGCCCTCGTTTGTTTTTATTCTTGTTGCTGATATCTTCTTTGCAGTCTCTTCTCTCTTCTGCGGTGGGATTTTCAGAGGATGGCTTTCAAGAAAGTAGAAAGATGTGAGGAGCAGTGATAT
>JAJQBV010000057.1 GCA_021203115.1 Clostridiales bacterium
CATCCTATCTCTGTGTGGATGCCACCCGGAAGCTCTGGTACTGCACCCGGAACCGGAAGGATAAAAATCCGCCGCTTCTGAGTTATGAGGAGGTGGTGAGTGCAGTCTGTCTGGAGGATGGCGAGCCTGTGGCGGAGGAGGAGAAAAAGGATGCTTTCGGCCGGCTGTTCGGTGAAAAGGCAGAGCCGAAGACCCTCCACAGCATGAAGATTCACATCGAGGTGGACAACCCCTACACGAAGTTTATCGATGTGGAGGCGATCCCGGTGAATGAGGAGGTGCGGACGGGCACCATGTCCTACAAGTCCCACCGGCGCGCGTTAAACCGCGTGATGGAGATGCTGCAGACCATGATGAGCGGGAGCGGGACGCTGCCGGAGGAGGCGGCTGATATTCCGCCGGAGGTCACGGCGGAGGAGACTTTCCCGACTGACACGATGGAGGAGCTCGTGACGGGGGAGATTCCGGAGGAATAATTACCGTAATGGATACGAAAGAGCGCGGGGAAATGCAAATTTCTCCGCGTTTTTGCATATGCTAAGGGGAAAACTTCTTTTTGGAGACGATGATGGATTTCGGACAGGAATATTATGAGATGTTTGGCGGGAAGGCCGGTGAGAAGATGCCGTTTTACATGGCGTATCCGATGCGGAATTCTTTTCAGGATGAAGAGGAGTATGAGAGGGACTGCCGCCGTCTGCAGGCGATGTACCCGCGCGATGCCAGAAAAATTCAGTCTGCGGTGGAGCGTGCGTGTGATAAGATGGAATACGAGGGCAGCATGATGTTTGACGAGTACCCGGACCGGCTGCTGTTTGCCCTGCTTTGCCGGAATATTTATCGGGAGCTCACGGGGGACGACGGGACGCCGGCGGTGTCTCCGGATCGTGACGATCCGTTTCTGCAGCTGGTCGAAGTGATGCTGTCGCAGGAGATGTACCGCCGCCGCTGTCGGCGCTATCGCTGCCGCAGGTGGTATTGAGGGGAAAGTTTCGGATTACGGCTTGTGGTTTTGCGAAAAAGGCTTTACAATGGGATTCAAACTGATGCGTACAAAAGCGGTTGTTTTGAAAGGATGAGCGGAATGATAAAACCCTGGAAACAGGCGATTATTTTAATAGCAGTGTTTTTTGCCGGGATTTTTGTGTTTGAACGGCTGACCTATCATGAGGCGCAGGATATGACTGCGGATATGCCGGAGGCGACGCTGCCGGTGCTGTACCTGATGGAGGGGGAGGAGCGGGTGAATGAGCTCCACGCCTATACGGTGGAGATGGACGCTACCTCTGTCCGGGACACCATCACGCCGGTAGAGTCCGGCGGTTCCATGACAGTCAGTGTGGATTCCTACGGCAGCCGGGTTACGTCTGTCCGCTATGAGGTGAGGAGCCTGGATACCACCCGCCTCGTGCAGGAGTCGGAGGCGGAGAATCTCTCCGCGACGGATGATCTTGCCACGGCGGAGCTGCCGATCCAGAACCTGCTGACGGAGGGCGAGGAGTATCTGCTGATCATCGAGGTGACTACCGACGGCGATCCCTGCTGGTTTTACACCCGGATTATTCAGGAGGACAACAGCTATATCACGGAGTGCATTGCGTTTGTCCGGGAATTCCACGAGATCACCATGGATAAAGACCGGCAGGCGGAGCTGGCTGACTATATGGAGCCGGACGCCTCTGCGGACAACACGACGCTTCAGACGGTGACCATTAATAACAGTCTTTCCCAGGCCTGCTGGGGTGAGATGGAGGGGACAGAGGTCACGGAGCCGACGGTTTCCGTAAAGGAGCTGAATGACACCTATAATGTGATCCTTCTGACCTATATTTTCTCCTCCGAAAACGATGCGGGCGATACGGAATACTACAACGTGGAAGAGTATTACCGTGTGCGGTATGGTACGGAAAAAATGTATCTCCTGAGCTTTGAGCGGACCGTGGAGGAGATTTTTCAGGGGGAGAGCAGCGAGATCGACGGGGATTCACTCATTCTCGGTATCCACTCATCGGATGTGGATTTTATCGCAAATGAGACGGGAACCGTGGTTTGTTTTGTCCAGCAGGGAGAGCTCTGGAGCTACAATACGGATAGCAACAGTCTGACGCAGGTGTTCAGTTTCCGGACATTGGGTGAGACGAATGTCCGGGAAAACTATGACGAGCATGACATCCGCATCATCCGTGCCAGCGAGAGCGGGAACGTGGATTTCATCGTCTACGGATATATGAACCGCGGGGAGCATGAGGGCGAGGTCGGAATCAGCGTCTGCTATTATGACAATTCCACCAATACGGTGGAGGAAAAGCTGTTTATCCCGTCCGCCGATTCGTATCAGATCATGAAGGAAGAGATCGGTCAGACCATGTATATCTCGGATTCCGATCAGTTTTACCTGACGATAAGCGGTCAGGTGCACTGTATTGATCTGGGAACGCTGGAGGACTCAGTTTTTATCTTCAGTCTCACGGATGATAACTATGTCACAACCGACGACGACAGATATCTTGCATGGACGGAGGGGGACGCCTCGGGGGCGACGGTGCTGTATCTGACTGATCTGGAAACCGGTACGACGGTTGAGATTGAGGCGGAAGCCGGTTATGTGATTCGCCCGCTGGGATTTATGGATACGGACTGTGTTTACGGGCTGGCTCCGGCGGAAAATCTCTCTGAGGAATCGTCGGTGTTTGCCATGAGCCGGCTGGTGATCGTGGATGCGGCGGATTCCGGTGCGGAGGTTTTGAAGACCTATGATGCCGACGGGGCGTATGTGACGGCCGTGACGATTGAGGACGGCAATATTTATCTGGAGAGGATGATTTACAGCGACGGGGCATGGGTGGAGACCACGGCGGATACGATTTATAACCGCGATATGCAGGAGGAGGAGACCGTGTATGTCGCGGAGGTTACATCCGGGGATCGGCAGACGGTTGTGACGATACAACTGGCGCAGCAGGTATCCGGGACGGTAAGCCTGCGGACGCCGAAGCTGATTATTCCGGAGGAGTCTGTCACGCTGGAGATGGCGGATTCCGGTGAGGGCAGCGCGTATTATGTCTATGCGAAGGGGAGAGTGATGCTCGGGACGGACAGCATCGCAGAGGCAGTCATCAGTGCAGATGAGAACCGCGGCGTGGTGATTGCCGGAGACCAGACCTATCTGTGGAAGCGCGCAAAGGCCACATCCCGGTCGCTTACCGTGACGGCAGGGGAGGGAAGCTCCTCCCAGGCGATGGCCTTGTCGATCCTTCTGCGCAGGGTAAATGCCTCGGTTGATGCGGATGCTCTGCTGGCAGCAGGGGAATCGGTCTACGAGATTCTGAGTGAAAATGTTTCCGGAGGAGCGGCCTATAATCTCACCGGCTGTAGTCTGGAACAGACGCTGTATTTTGTGGGAATCGGGTATCCGGTCTATGCGGTGCAGAACAGGCAGGCGGTTTTGATCACCGGTTACACGGAGAGCACGGTCACGATCTATGACCCGCTGACGGACAGCAGCGATACCGAGACGATTACGGCGGCGACGGAAGCGTTTTCGGCGGGCGGGAATGTCTTCTATGTGATTACGGAGTGATTTCCTCAGGTGTTTTTACAGGCGGGAAGGAGACTCCGCCTTGGCGCATTGCAGGAGAAAATGGTAGCGCATCTGTGCGGATTTTAGCTGATAGATATAGCAGTCGATCAGATCCGGGTCGAGTGCGTGGTCGAGATTTTTGTATGCGCTGTCCAGCTCGATCTGTGTCTGGCGGATTGCCTCTGCGATGGATGGGGATTCCGGCACACGGCCGGTTCGGATAAAGTGTTTCATTCTGGTCTGCCTCCGGATTTTGGGGTGGAAAAATTATACTGCTATAAGTATAGGCTCTGCTGCGAAAATTATTCATGTCTGTGTGTTCTTTGCCCCGGGAAACCGGGGCATAAAAATTGCACAAAAATCATATATTTCACCAAAGAAAAAACAGGATAAGCGTATGGACACAAAGCTGGGAATCGCCGTGATCGCCGGGGTCTGCATTTTCATTCTCCTGATCGGTATTTTGAAGAAAAAAGGGGAGATTTTGCTGAATTTTGCAACGCGCGCGGGCGTCTGCTTCATCGCGGTTTACTTCATCAATTCCTTTCTGGCGTCGCGGGGCGTGGAGGTCGCTGTCGGCTTTAATCTGATCAGTCTTTTGACACTCGGAAGCCTTGGTTTCAGCGGGATGGCGGCGCTGTACGGGATTTTATTGCTTCAATTGTTGTGAAATTGCACAAGGCAAAAATCCGGGCAAAAAATGGGTATGGACAGGAGAAAATGCCTGCGGTATAATCCAAATCACCAAAAACAGACAAGCATTCTCTCGGCAATGGCCGGGTCTCAGACAACTCCGGAATCGTCTGATGTCGTGTTTTCGTATTTTTCAAAGTTTTTCAGAAATGATCGGGCTTTACCCCGAAAACAGAAACAAAATATCGTTACTTATTTTAGATAGCATGATCCGTAAAAAGAGATGTGGGGGTGGATGTATGCGTGAAAATGCTATTGTCATCGGCGGATTTGAACCGTCTTATATGAGGAAGCTGGCGTTGTATCTGACATCGCGTCTGGGCGCGCAGATTCAGGTGGGGCTGGCGGACGATCCGCAGGCTGTCCGGTCGGAGGAGGACCATGTTGTGTGGGTCGGGTCGGAAGCGTTTCTCGCGCAGCTTCGGGAGCGGGAGGAGGCACCGCAGTGCATTCTTCTGTCGGAGAACCGGGAGGAGGAAGACGCCGTCTGGCGTTACCAATCCTGTGAAAAGCTGTATCAGGGAATCATGACGCGGTATCGGCAGATGAACCGTGTTATGCCGGTCGCGGCAGCCCGGACGAAACAGAAATGGATCACGGTCACAAGTGATCAGGGGATGTCCGCACTCCTTGTCTTTTCTCTGGTCTGTGCTCAGATCCTCGGTGAGAAGGAGGGGGTTTTGTACCTGAATTTCTCAGAGTGCTGCGGGATGGAGCGGCTGTTTCTTCTGGAACCCGGGGCAGATCTGACCGATCTCTTCGCGGAGGCTGCGGCTGATCGGCCCCTATGTCTGGATGTCTGCGTGAGGAAGCTGGAGCAGACGGATTACATTCTGCCGCCCGCCAATCCGATGGTTCTGCATGAGCTTCGTGAGACGGATATCGGCCGGCTGATTCAGGCGGTGGAACGTCGGAGCGAATATGAGTATGTGGTTGTTGCGGTCGGGACAAGCTGCTGCGGGTGTGAGGCGTTTTTCCGCAGGGCATCACGCATCTTTCATCTGACCGGGGAGGATCTGCTCTCCGGCTGCTGCAGGGAGGATTGGACGGAGCTGACCCGTCTCTGCGTCGGAGATGACGGGAGGACGGCCGAGCCGGTATATCTGAGGGAGGTTCGGGCGGATCTCCCGGGGCTTCACCTGATCCATGAGTGGATCGGAGGAGAGGTGGGGCAGCAGGTTCGGCGGTATCTGGATATGTGAGGAGAGGATTTTATGGCGAGGGAGCAGTGGCAGGAGATACGGATGCGCCTGTTAGACAGGATGGATCTGTCGCGGGATCTCTCCGATGAGGAGCTGAAACAGTGTATTGCCGGGGAGATCAGCCGATACGGACGGGAGCATCTGCTCTCTCTGAGGGAACGGGCGGAGTATCAGCGGCATATTTTCAACTCCTTCCGGAAGCTGGATGTGATTCAGGATCTGTTGGATGATGATGAAATTACCGAGATTATGATCAACGGGCCGCAGCATATCTTTTATGAGAAAAAAAGGACAGATTTTCCCGTGGGAGGGCGGCAGCCTGACGGGGGAGAAGCTGGCGGATGTGATCCAGCAGATTGTCGGGAGCGTCAACCGCACGGTAAACGAGGCGCAGCCGATTGTGGATGTGAGGCTGGAGGACGGCTCCCGCGTGAATGTGGTGCTGTCTCCAATCGCCATTGATGGCTCGGCGATCTCTATCCGGAAGTTTCCGAAGGATCCCATGACCATGGAGCGCCTGGTCGGTCTGGACTCTCTGTCGGAGGAGGCGGCCGGGTTTCTGATCCTGCTGGTGAGAGCCGGGTATAACATTTTTGTCTCCGGCGGGACAGGGTCGGGAAAGACGACATTTCTGAATGCGCTGTCAGAGCATATCCCGCCCTCGCAGAGAGTGGTCACGATCGAGGATTCGGCGGAGCTGCAGATGCGTTCCGTGAAAAATCTCGTGCGATTGGAGACGAGGCAGAGCAACGGCAGCGGTTCACGGGATATCACCATCCGGGATTTGATCCGGACGGCGTTGCAGATGCGGCCGGACCGCATTATTGTCGGGGAGGTGCGCGGTGCGAAGGCACTGGATATGCTGCAGAGCCTGAATACCGGGCATGACGGGTCGTTATCTACGGGACATGCCAACAGCAGTGAGGATATGCTGTCCCGCCTGGAGACGATGGTTCTCATGGGCATGGATCTTCCCATGGAGGCGATTCGGAGACAGATTGCCTCGGGCATCGACATTCTCGTGCATCTCGGACGGCTGCGGGACAGGAGCAGAAAGGTATTGCGGATATCGGAGGTGAACGGGATCCGGAACGGGCGGATTCGTCTGCGCACCCTGTATCAGTTTGAGGAGAAGGAAGAAAGAGAGGGGAAAATCTATGGCATATGGAAAAAAGAAGAAGATTTACAGTACACCGAAAAGCTTCAGGCTGAAGGATTGGAGGAGGCGTACCGGGAATTTCTCAGATCAGCATCGAAGGGGTGACGGGCGATATCACACGCGTCTGCCGCCGGGATGGCTGGCGCGTGAGCTTGGTTTCGGCATTTTGTGTTCCATGGGTGCGGCATTCGTCTTCTATCGTTCTGCGTGGGCGATGGTGCTCGGTGTGTTTCTCGTTCCTTTCTATATCAGCAGACGGAAGAAGCGGTGGATGCGGATGCGCACCCAGACCCTCCAGCGGCAGTTCATATCCGGCATGCAGATGGTGGCCGGATCCCTGACGGCCGGGTACTCTATGGAAAACGCATGGAGAAAGGCGGAGGAGGAGCTCGCTGCACTGTACGGATCCGATGCGGAGTTTTGTATGCAGATGCACGGGATGAATCAGAGACTGGCGGTGAATGAGCCGTTGGAGAAGATTCTGTACGACTTTGCCATAGAGAGCGGAGTTCAGGAGATCCGGGATTTTTCCGAGGTGTTTTCCTATGCAAAGCGCAGCGGTGGGAACCTGACGGAGATCATCCGGTCGACAACCGGACGGATGCAGAGAAAAGAGGAGATTCTGGCGGATATTGAGGCGGCTGTCGCCTCAAAGAAAATGGAGTTAAGGATGATGGATCTGCTGCTTCCGGGGATTCTTCTGTTTGTGACGGTCAGTTCGCCCTCCTATGTCAGCGCGCTGTACCATAACGCATTGGGCATAGCGGCGATGAGTGTCTGTCTGGCCGGGTATCTGGGATGTATGTATTGGGCTGAGCGGCTGACGGACATTCCGGGTTCACGGGCTGCGGTATGTAAGATGAAGAGATAGATTGAGAAAACACCGAGATCGGGGAAGCTGCGGGGGATACTCGCGTCCCACAGAAGAAGTGTGTGGATCCTTGCCCTGACGGCGCTGTTGGCTGCAGGGATATGGGTTCGTGATCGGGCGGATGAGGAGAATTCTGCCGGGATCGTAGAGCGCGGCGAAGAGGGAGAAAGCGTCGAGAGCCGCACGTTCCTGTTTTGGCTGGACTCGCCGGAAACGGATCTGGGGGATTCCGACGGAGAGCAGGCGGGAACAGAGAAACAGGAACTTGAGCTGGAGGTCGCTGCCGTCCGGCGAAGCAGTGAGGAGATTGCGGAATTGCTGGAGGAGGCGGTGACCGGGTGGGAAGCGGAATATCTGGGGGAGAATGCCTCCGCAAACGAGGTGCGGCAGGATTTGGTTTTTCCCGTATCGGCCTGTGATGGGCTGGTTGCGGTTTCCTATGAGAGCGGTGATCCCGGTATTCTCGCCGAAGACGGGACGGTTGCGGCGGATGAACTTGGGGAAGAGGGGGAACTGGTACAATTTTCAGTCCGCTTTTCCTACGACGATGTTACACAGATCGAGACCTACACGGTTCTCGTTCTGCCGCCGGAGGAAGGAAGTGCGGAGTGGATGGCAAGGGAGCTTGCAAAAGCAGCGCAGCAGGCAGAGGAGGAGAGTCGGGAAGCGGCGGCGTTTGCGCTTCCGGATTCGGTTGCGGGGTATCGTGTGATCTGGGTTGCGGAGGAGAACCGGCAGTGGCTGTTTGTCCTGCTTATCGGGGTAACGGCGGCGGTCTGTTTGGAGAGAAAAGAGAAACAGGACGAAAAAGCGCGGCAGAAAAGGAGAAGGGAGCAGCTTGCGTTTGAATACCCGCAGATGATAGACCGGTTTGCCGTACTGCTGGACAGCGGCATGACGATTCGCAGGGCGTGGGAACGGATCCTTGCGGGAGAGCGGCAGAGCGCGGGAGGACGTGGGGGCGTCAGACCGGGCGAGTGCGTTTTTCTGGAGGAGATGCGGATCACGTACCGTGAGATCAGAGAGGGGAGAGGCGAGCGGGAGGCGTATGAGCGGTTCGGCAGCCGTATCGGCGTGTTGCCGTACCGCAGATTCAGCTCCATACTGGCACAGAACCTGTCAAGGGGGACACGGGACATTCGGGAGCTGCTGCAGCGGGAATCCGAGGATGCTCTGGAGATGCGGCGAAACCGGGCGCGGAAAATGGGAGAAGAGGCCGGGTCAAAGCTTTTATTTCCGATGCTGATCATGCTGGTGCTGGTTCTGGTCGTTCTGCTTTTGCCGGCGCTGACCGGTATGTAGGGGAAGGAGAAAAGAATAATGACGAAGATAATGATGAAAATCCGGGAAATCAGTCACCTGATGAGGGAGGAGGACGGGATCGGAACCGTGGAGATTATATTGATACTGGTTGTGATTATCGGCCTGATCCTCATTTTCAAAAATCAGCTTACGACGCTGGTGAACAATACGTTTTCCAACATCAGCAACCAGGCGGGGACCCTCTGATGAAAAAGGGCAGCATTACGATTTTTCTGGCGTTGCTGCTGACCTGCTTTTTCTCAGCGGTCTTTGCCTTTCTGGAGGCGGCCCGCGTCTGCGGACTGAAAGCCAACGCGCAGATCAGCACCCTGCAGGCGAGGGATACGGTGCTTGCCTCTTACAACCGCGATGTATGGGAAAATTATCATCTGATGTTCTGGGAGGCAGAGGAGGGCGACCTCCCGGAGCTGGATGGTTTTGAAGCGCTGCAGCAGTCCGCGATTGAGGGGAATCTGACGGCTGCGGATGCGGTTCAGGATAATTATTATATGCTTCAGGTTCATCTCTCAGAGGTCACGACCACGGCTTACCAGCTTGCATCCGATGACGGGGGAAATGCGTTTCGGGAACAGGCGGCGCAGATGATGAAGCAGAATCTGGGGGAAACGGCGGCGCAGGCGATGATGGCGTGGATCACGGGGGAGGACGAATCTGCGCAGACGGATCTGGAGGAAGAGGCGTTGGAGGCGCTGGAAGCTCTGGAGTCCGCAGCTGCGGGAGATGCGCAGACGGAAGGAGGTACGGCCTCCCCGGATGCGGGTACATCGGGCGGATCCGCTGATGACGGCGGGGTGTCATCCTCCGGCGCGGAGGCGGCGCTTCCGGAGGTGAAAATGACGGAGAATCCTCTGGAATGGGTAAAAAAGATGAGAAAGAACGGGATTCTTGCGATCGTTTTGCCGGAGGAGAGCATTTCGCAGAAATCCATCGAGCTAAGCGGATGTGTCGGGAACCGCACGCTGGAGAGCGGGAGTTTGACCGTGTCCGAAAGTGAAACGGTTACGGATAAGCTGTTGTTCTATCTCTATCTGGATCAATATTTTCTGGATGCATCGAAGGATTCCGGCGACCACGCGCTGGATTATGAGTTGGAATATATGATCGCGGGAAAGGCCGGGGATCAGGAGAACCTGAAAGCGGTTGTGCGCCGCCTTCTCCTGCTGCGCGAGGCGGCGAATCTGGTTTATCTGGAGACGAACGCGGAGAAGCAGCGGGAGGCGGCTGCGATTGCAACGGTGTTGGTATCCATGGTAGGACAGCCGGAGCTGGAACCGCTGGTGCAGCAGGGGCTGCTGGCGGCGTGGGCCTATGCGGAGTCCATCAGTGATGTCCGGATTCTGCTGGAGGGCGGCAAGGTCTCTCTGGTAAAGACGGCGGATCAGTGGCATACGGAGCTTGGCAGTCTGTCATCCTCCGTTTACGCGGCAGAGGGGAGCAGCCAGACAAAAGGTCTGTCCTATGCCAACTATCTGCAGATCCTTATGTGGACGACCTCAGAGCAGAAGCTGACACAGCGGGCAATGGATATGGTGGAAAAGAATACCGGCACAGCGATGGATCAGATGGTGTGCAGGGCGGTATGTAAATACGAGTATGAGGCGTACCCTCTGTTCTGGAATCTTGTTACTCTCGGACAGAATTCATTCGGGACGCTGCATTTTACGGACGAGTCCGGAATTTATTTTTTAGAGTAGGAGACTGGAGAAAGGAGGCGGGCATATTACAGTGCTTTTGCAAAGATACAAAATACAGAACAGGCACAGTCAAAATCTACAAAAATCTCTCTCAAATCAAATGCGGATGCTCTCTGGTTTTGTTACTTATGTATCCCACTATACTGCACACGCAAAAGCACTGCAATGTGTCCGCGCAAGAGCCAGCTTTACGGTGGAGGCTGCCTTCGTGCTCCCGGTTTTCCTGTTTGCGGCGGTGGTTGTGATCGGTGTGTTTCCGGTGATTTCGCTGCAGGCGCAGGTGAATGCCGGCCTGCAGTACGCGGCGCGGATGACGGCGGTTTCTTTTCAGGACAGCGAGGAGGAGCATGAGATGATTTCTCTGGCGGAGGCGGAGGTTTTGTTTTGCACTTACATGAGAGAGCACGGATATGAGGAATCCGTTCTGCCGACGGGTCTGATCGGTGTCTCTCTGCTCTCCTCCGATCTGTCCGGCGATTATGTAACGCTGGTTGCGACCTATGAGGCGCAGCTGCCGGTTTCGTTTTGGAGACTTGATTCGCTGCCGGTAAAACAGTGCGTCAGCATGAAAAAGTGGACCGGGGATATCGGCGGGACGGAGGACGGGGAGGATGAATATGTCTACATCACGCCGGAGGGGACTGCCTACCATAAGAGCGCGGAGTGTTCCTATCTGAAGCTGTCAGTGCGGAGCGTGCCGGTCGCCGCACTGGATACTCTACGAAATCGGAGCGGCGGCATCTATTATGCCTGTAGCTGTTATCAGGGAAGTACCATGGCCTACATCACGGATTACGGGACGCAGTATCACGGAGATTTGTCCTGCAGCGGCTTGAAACGGACGATCTACAGAGTCCGCGCAGATCAGGCGGGGGATCGCCATGCCTGCTCAAAGTGTTGTCCGTAATCGGTCGAGTGGCCCGGGAGCTACAATGAAAAAAGTTGGGGAAAAATATGGCAAATCAGGTGAGCGAGTGTGTTTTGCTGGGATTTTTGTTTATTCTGGCATGGATTGATCTGAAAAAGAAAGAGGTGCCGGTTATACTGGCGGGCGCATGCGGAGCGGAGGGATTGTGGATTTCCTGTTTTTTGACAGATCTCTCATGGGGAGAGATGCTGGGCGGAAGCTGTGTCGGCGGAATTCTGCTCCTGAGTGCGTTGGCGACAAGAGAGAGCATCGGAGTCGGGGACGGGCTGGTGTTTTGCGCGACGGGATTGTATCTGGGTCTGTGGCAAAACATCGAGCTGTTGCTGCTGGCCGCCGTTTCCTGCGGAGCCGTTGGGGGCGTTCTGCTTCTTGGCAGAAAATGTACGCGGAAAGAAAGATTGCCGTTTCTTCCGTTTGTCCTGGCAGCATGGGTAGGTATGCTGGCGCTCGGCGGATAGGGCAGTTTGGGCGGTTCGGAAAAGGATGCGGAAAGGAAAACGGATGGATATGACGAGAAAGAAACCGGGTCGGATCGGAAAGACCGGAGTGAAAAATGACGGAGAAGGTATTCTGGGACGCAGGCTGCGGGCCTGCCGCGGATCCTTTACCGTGGAGGCTGTGTTCCTCTTTCCGATCATTATTCTGCTGATCGCGTTTATGCTGCATCTCTCTATGGACTGGTATGAAAATGTCCGGCAGACCTGCGAGGATGTGGATGCGTTGATTGAACTGGATACAAGAACGTATTTTTTGCGGCAGGATATGCTGGAAGGAATATGGGAGGCGCTGCAGTGAAAAGCGCCATGAAAGGGCAAAGAGATGAAGGTCGAATATTTGAGGACGGCAAAGAAAAGCCATATGATTGTGAAGGAGGCGGATTATCCGTTTGAGCAATATGCTTTAAAAATGATTCAGAATAACAGGATCCCCTGCCTTTTGCAGTTTCAGGTGATCATAGAGGATGGAAAAGTTGAATACTGTATGATGTGACGGGGATGCAGTCTCTGGAGAAGCAGTATTCTCTGGAGGCGGTGGAAAAAAACAACTGTGCCTCCTGCTGGAAAACCTGATTGGGATGAAGTCTGTTATGGAAGAATATCTGTTGGACGATGCGGATATTTATTTCTCAACGGGGATGATTTATTTTGACCGTTTTTCAAAACAGCTCCGCTTTTGTTATATACCGGGACTTCGGGAAGAGCGGACACAGGGGGTAAAGGAGTTATTTGAGGAGATCCTTCAAAAGCTGGATCACTCGGAACCGGCCGCCGTCCGGATCGGGTATGAGATGTATGAGCGCTGCGCACAGTCGGATTTTGTGATTTCGGACTGTGTGGAGTGCCTGCAGGTAGCCCGGGAGGAAAATATACCTGCCGGACAGGGGATCGCCGGAGCCGTGAAGTGCCCTGCGCAGGAAGAGACAGACGCGGAACGGACCGGGTATGGAAAGAAGAGCAACGGTCTGCTCCCCGCAGACCGGAGCGAGCCGGATTTTCCGACGGAGGAAGCGCCGCAGGAACGCGGACGCCGAAGAAAAGAGCGGCGCGGAAAGAAAAAAATCCGGTATAGGGAAATTCTGGAGGAGGAGCGGGAAATTCTCTACGCGGCGGAAAATATCGGCGGGAGCGGGCAGACAGAGGTTTTCTCGGAACAGAATCTGGTAAAGACATGGGAACTGGCGTACCGGGGAGATGGGATGGAGAAGGATATCTGCCTGACGGATTTTCCGTTCTGGATCGGCACAGACAGTCAGAAGGTAAACGGGGTGCTGCAGTCCAGAACGGTCAGCCGGATTCATGCCAGATTGTCTCTGCAGGAGGACAGGCTTTTTATAGAAGACTATAATTCAACGAACGGAACCTATCTGAACCGCAAACTGATACCGATGAATACACCGACGGAGGTGCGTGAGGGAGACAGTCTAGTCTTTGCCACGGAGGAATTCTCGATATTGTGTCGGCGGTCTGTCGGAATGGATTGATTTTTCAGGGCGAATTCTTTATACTGAAAACACAGTAAACGGTGATTTTGAATCACAGATGAGATGAATTGCGACAGGAGGTTTTCAATGATGAAGGATGACAATTGTATTTTCTGCAAACTGGCCTGCGGAAACATTCCGACCAATGTGATCTATGAGGACGAGATGTTCACGGTTATTCTGGACGCCAGCCCGGCGACACGGGGACATGCGCTGATTCTGCCGAAGTACCACGCGGCGAATATTTATGATCTGCCGGACGAGTATGCCTCGAAGGTTTTTGTTTTGGCGAAAAAGCTTGCCACGAAGATGACGGATGTCTTAAAATGTGCCGGATTTAATATTGTGCAGAACAATGGAACGGTAGCAGGACAGACTGTCTTTCATTTCCACATGCATCTGATTCCGCGTTATATCGGTGATGGGAACGAGGAAAAGCTCGGATGGAATCATGCGGATTTGTCCGAGGAGGAGATTGCAGAGGTGTGCAGGGAGCTCGCGTAAACTCTGCTGACGGCGTCTCCCTGCGGAATGGTTTTCATATTTGAGATGTCGGCATAGCTGATACTGCCGGAAACCTCATTGCTTTCGGAGCTGCTCGATCAGATCGACGATGATCTCGATGGCGTCTGATTTCCGGCTTTCCTGCATGGCTGAGATATAGGTCTGACGATTCTCCCAGACTGAGGAGATGGCGTCAGCCAGCGTTTCTTCGCTGAGCTCCTCTTCCTCCAGAACATAGCTGAATCCCTGCTTCTCGAAGGATTTCGCGTTGAGGATCTGGTCGCCGCGGCTGGCTGCGCGCGACAGCGGGATCAGGATATTCGGTTTGCCCAGTGCCTGCAACTCGCAGATTGCATTGGCGCCGGCGCGGGAGATGACCAGATCGGAAACCGCAAAGAGGTCTGCCAGCTCTTCATTCATGTACTCGTACTGTACGTATCCGGTTCTGTGATGGAGCGTCGGATCCAGATTGCCCTTTCCGCAGAGATGAATGATCTGCCAGCGGGGGAGCAGGTCAGGGAGCAGCCTGCGGACCGTCTCATTGATCAGTTGAGAGCCCTGACTGCCGCCGATGATCAGGATAACCGGCAGATCCGATGTGAAGCCGGTGTATGTATAGGCTTTCTGCCGGTCCCCGTGCAGCAGTTCCCGGCGGATGGGGGAGCCGGACACGACGGCTTTCCCTTCCGGAAGGTGCTCCAGTGTCTCAGGAAAGTTGCAGCATATTTTCGTGGCCGACGGGATCGAGAGCTTGTTGGCGAGCCCCGGCGTGATGTCGGACTCGTGAATGATAACCGGCACCTTTGCATGTTTGGCTGCCAGAACGACGGGCACACTGACAAAACCTCCCTTTGAAAAGACGATGTCCGGTTTCAGCCGGAACATTAGCTGCCGCGCCTGCGCGTAGCCTTTGACCATCTTAAACGGATCTGAGAAGTTTTTGGGATCGAAGTACCTGCGGAGTTTCCCGGAAGAAATCGCGTAGTACGGGATGTTTTCCTTTTCAATCAGCTCTTTTTCAATCCCGTGATAGGATCCGATGTAGTATATTTCATAGCCCAATTCCTTCAAACGGGGCATAAGAGCGATGTTCGGAGTCACATGTCCGGCGGTTCCGCCGCCGGTGAGAATGATTTTTTTCATGCCGTTTTCCTCTCGTATTTCTTTTCCCTATATACTATACATTAAAATTGAAAAGTCAACAATCATTTCCTTTTAAATTATCGGCCGGAGCCGGGTGCGAGACAGGCAGTATCGGGACGATTTGTGGGATATCCGGTCGCAACTTGCGGCGAAAACACGGCCTGTCCCTCTTTTTTCGGGAACGAAATTCTGTTACACTTATACAGCAGAAAGGAGGGCATCAGATGGAAACATTATTTCATTTGGCGGCATCAATGTACACGGTCTACCGGGACGATCTGGCGGTCGGTATGCTGGCGTGTACCTTTCTACTGATGATAGCAGCGCTGTTTGCGGTGAGGAGATGCAGAAGACAGATTCGGGAACTGACGGAGAAGACGCGGGAGGTAACAAAGGCTGTCCTGAGTCAGGGCGGACGGACAAAGGCGGGGGAAGCCGCAGGGCGGCCGTCTGCAGCGGAGACGGCAGGAGGCGGAAGACCGGCGGCGCAGTATCGGGACGAGGAGCTTTTCGGGAATGTAATCCGGGAGATTTTTCCTTGAAATACAGTGCCTCGTTTGATACAATGTCCTCGTAGGGCGAAAGCGGCAACATATACATACAAAGGAGCGATATATGAAGAAAATTACATTTGATTACAGCAAGGCAGCTTCTTTTATCCGTGAGGAGGAAGTGGCAAATATGAGCGGATTGGCGGAGAACGCGAGACAGCTTCTGCTCTCCCGTTCCGGTGCGGGGAATGATTTCCTGGGATGGATCGATCTTCCGATTGATTATGATAAGGAAGAGTTTGCGCGCATCAAAAAGGCTGCGGCGAAGATTCAGGGCGATTCCGAGGTGCTGGTCGTGATCGGCATCGGCGGCTCTTATCTCGGCGCGAGGGCGGCAATCGAGTTCCTTCGCCACGGGTTTTACAATAATATCTCCGGAGAACAGCGCAAGACGCCGGAGATCTACTACGCGGGCAGCAATATCAGCGGCTCCTATCTGAAGGGGATTCTGGATGTGATCGGAGACCGCGATTTTTCCGTGAATGTTATCTCAAAGTCCGGCACCACGACGGAGCCGGCCATCGCATTCCGGATCTTTAAGGAGGTACTGGAGAAAAAGTACGGAAAAGAGGCTGCGGCAGGCCGGATCTATGCCACGACGGATAAGACGCGGGGCGCGCTGAAGGTTCTTGCCACTGAGGAGGGATATGAGACATTTGTCGTTCCGGATGATATCGGCGGGCGGTTTTCCGTTCTCACGGCGGTGGGACTGCTTCCGATCGCGGTGAGCGGAGCGGATATCGACCGGCTGATGGAGGGCGCTGCGGCAGGCCGCGCGCTTGCGATTGAAAAGCCGTTTGCGGAGAATGACGCGATGCAGTACGCGGCGATCCGGAATATCCTGCACCGCAAAGGAAAGTCGGTTGAGGTGCTGGCGAATTATGAGCCGAGCATCCACTATGTCAGTGAGTGGTGGAAACAGCTGTACGGCGAGAGCGAGGGCAAGGATCAGAAGGGAATCTTCCCGGCATCCGTGGATCTGACCACAGATCTCCACTCCATGGGACAGTTTATTCAGGACGGATCCCGTATCATGTACGAGACGGTACTCTCGGTAGAATCGCCGGCCGAGGCGCCGGTGATCCGGGAGGAAGCGTCCGACCTGGACGGTTTGAATTATCTGACCGGAAAGGATATGAATTTTGTCAATGACTGTGCCATGAACGGCACGATCATGGCGCATACGGACGGTTCTGTTCCGAGTCTTCTGGTGAAGATTCCCGCGCAGGATGAGTATTCTCTGGGACAGCTGTTCTACTTCTTTGAATTTGCCGTGGGCGTCAGCGGATATCTGCTCGGTGTGAATCCGTTTAACCAGCCCGGCGTGGAAAGCTACAAGAAAAATATGTTTGCACTGCTCGGAAAGCCGGGTTACGAGGAGACACGCGAAGAATTATTAAAACGTTTGTAAAAAATGTACCGATTGAAAAATGAAAAAATGGGGCGGAAATTCGGTTTTCGCCCCATTTTCGTGTCAAAAACGGGATGCTTTTTGGGATGATCCCCCATTTTTGTTACAGTTCACACCCTAGCCAGTAGGTGAGCACAAAAACAAGACCTGTTA
>JAJQBV010000070.1 GCA_021203115.1 Clostridiales bacterium
TTTTGCCCCAGTTCGAGTACTTCGAGTACTATATTTTAGGTACACGAGTTATCTAATCACAGCGGATTAAAACAGCGGAAATGTTATCCGATTCCCCGCGGTATTTATCCAGAGCAATCAGATACGTCAGTCTCTCCTGCATTTCTGCCTCATCAGACAGGCGGGAGGGCTCCAGATGCCGGAAAATTTCTTCCCGCGTGATCACATGACAAAACCCGTCGCTGCAAAGCAAAAACATACTTCCGGGAAAAATATCACCGCTTCCGAAAACCGGCTCAATGTACGGCGATGCCCCGACGCACTGCAGCAGAAGATTTCTTCTGGAGTCTCTGCGGGCCGCTTCCCGGGTCATCCGTCCCTCGTCCACCTCTCTCTGAATAAAAGTCTGATCTCTCGTCAGCTGTGCCGGTTCATTGCGCAGCAGATAGACTCTGGAGTCGCCCACATTCACGATATAATAGGTATGATCAACAATGAGGAGCACAACCATTGTAGTACCCATGCTGATATGCGCTTCCCGGCTGTAAACACGGATGTGTCCGTTGATCCGGCCGATCAGGTCTCTCCACGCCGCCTCCAATGCTTCCATATGCAATTTCCGGCAGAGCAGACCCGGCAATTCATTTTCAAACCATCCGGACAGGAATCGGACTGCGGTCGCGCTGGCAAGCTCCCCCTTTGCCAGCCCGCCCATACCATCGCAAACGGACGCCAGACAGATCCTGCCGTAATCCGTCTGCGCGGTTTTGACCAAAACAGAGTCCTGATTGGTCTGCTTCCTTATTCCGGCATCTGTACATGCCGCTATTTTAAAGTTCATAGAGTTCGGATCCTCCCCACGGTTCGGGCTGACGAAATCATACCAAGCATACAGAAATGATCCTTCGTGCGCTTCTCACCGATCAGAAGCGACCACTGCGGATTAACTGCCTTACTCAAAGCGACGGATGAACGGATTCTGCAAAAAACATTCCATCCTTCACCCGTCTGGTGTATATTATATATCAACTATGAACTGTTTGTCAATATTTTATCCCCTGTTAGTTCATATTTTGTAGTAAAACACACCCATAAAATATGAGAAAAAGACAAATGCTCCCGCAACACATCCATCCGGCACGTTTTAAATTAAGGAGGATTTTCTTATGACACCATCGAAAGCAGATCCCGTCCTGATGGGACAGCGAATCAAAGAGCAGCGGCTGTTGCGCGGTTACTCCAGAGAACAGCTGGCAGAAATGGCGGATATCACACCCCGCTTCTGTTATGACATTGAGCTCGGCTCCAAAAATATGTCTCTGCACACATTATGTAAAATTTCCTCCGCGCTCTCCGTCTCCACCGACTATCTTCTCTTCGGTTCCCGCACGGAAGCGGAAGAATATGTCCCGATCACCTCGTTGATTGAGACCTGTCCGCCGCGAAAACTGGAGCAGCTGACACAGATCGTATCGCAGTATATCAACGCAGTGAAGGAGAAAAAATCATGAGATATTCGGAAAACGGCGTCCAGTATCATCTGGGCATCCGTGAGGGAGATATCGGAAAATATGTGATCTTACCGGGAGATCCCAAACGATGTGAAAAAATCGCCGCCCATTTTGACGATGCACATTTGGTGGCCGACCGGCGGGAATATACCACCTATACCGGCTGGCTGGACGGTGAAAAGGTCAGCGTAACCTCTACCGGGATCGGCGGTCCCTCGGCAGCCATCGCCATGCAGGAGCTGGTGCTTAGCGGCGCACTCACCTTTATCCGGACCGGCACCTGCGGCGGGATTCAGCTGGATGTAAAAAGCGGTGACCTGATCGTTGCCACCGGCGCGGTGCGGATGGAGGGAACCAGCCGTGAATACGCACCGATCGAGTTTCCCGCTGTGGCGGATCACCGGATTGTCTGCGCACTGGAGGATGCCGCGCGGGCAGCGGGATATCCCGTCCATGTCGGCGTCGTGCAGTGCAAGGATTCTTTTTACGGGGAACACGAACCGGAGGTCATGCCGGTCAGTTATGAACTGACGCAGAAATGGGAGGCATGGAAACGCCTCGGCTGCCTCGCCTCTGAGATGGAATCCGCTGCGCTGTTTACCGTGGCGGCACATCTCGGCGTCCGTGTCGGAACGGTTTTGCTCGCCGTGGCAAATCAGGAGCGGGAGCTGCTCGGAATGGAAAACCCTCTGGTCCACGACACAGAAGGCGCCATCACCACCGCAGTCGCCGCCCTGCGCTCCCTGATCTGTCAGGATAAAGAAAAATAGAAAATCATTCGTCTGCTGACGCAATCAGCTCGATTTCGACCAGCCCGCCTTTCGGAAGGTTCGCCACCTCCACACAGGACCGGGCTGGTTTTTCATCTGTGAAATACTCCGCATAAATCTCATTCACTTTGCTGAAATCATTGATGTCCGCGAGAAAAATGCCGGTCTTTACCACCTGCCGCAGACTCAAGCCGCAGCCCTCGACAATCGTTTTTAAGTTCTCAAGGCTCTGCCGCGTTTGTGCCTCCACGCCCCCCGCGAGAACGCCGGTCTCCGGATCGAGGCCGAGCTGACCGGATACATAGAGAAACCCGCCTGCCTTTACCGCGTGGGAATAAGGGCCGACCGTCGCCGGGGCGCCGGATATGTTCATACACTGTTTCATAAGATTCATTCCTCGTCTTTCTTCTGAAAATAACCGCCGTAAATGCGTATTATGTTGTTCTGCTTACGGAGTTTCACCAGTATA
>JAJQBV010000039.1 GCA_021203115.1 Clostridiales bacterium
CAATCATACATCCTCATCATCAATGCCGTTCCGTTCTCTTTCAGCCAGCCATTCCACTTATCATAATCCGGAAACACGCGGTAAATTTCATCGTAAAACGCCCGCGAATGGTTCATTTCTTTCCTATGGCAGAGCTCATGCACCACAACACTGTCAAGCACCTCCGGCGGGGCAAGCATGAGAAGGCAGTTAAAATTCAGATTCCCTTTCGCGGAACAGCTTCCCCATCGGGTCCTCTGGCTTCGGATTGTGATGCGTCCGTATGTCACGCCAACCAACGGGGCATAATGCTCCACCCGCTTCGGAATCACCTCGCGCGCCTGATCTGCCAGCGCCCTGATCTCATCCGCGGAAAGCCGCCCCGCCTCCGGCTGGTTTTTCTTCTTTTCTTCCAGCGCAGCCAATTTATTGTGTATCCACTCCTCATGACGCCGAAGCAGCCGTTCGATTTCCGCATCCGTTGCGCGGTAAGGCACCCGCACAATGACGCCGCGGCGGTCCACCTGAATGGCAAAGGTCTTTCTCTTGCTTCTGATTATCTGATAATCCATTTTTACTGTCTTTTCTATCATCATTTCCGTACTTGCAATTACACTGTTTTCACGATAACATAATTGCAGCGAAATAACAATAAACAGAAAGTCTTTTACATAACATGACAAAAAGTTATTCAACAGAAAAATTACTGGAAGAAACCCCCGTCCGCAGCCTCGTTCTCCGTTTTGGAATCCCTGCGATGTTCGGGCAGTTTTTCAATATTTTGTACAGCATCGTCGATCGGATCTATGTGGGACAGATCGCAGGCGTGGGGGAAACCGCGCTGGCCAGCATCAGTATCTGCGCACCGGCTCTGACTGCGGTCTCCGCCTTTGCCTATATGGTCGGAATCGGCGGCGCCTCCTGCATGAGCGTCTCTCTCGGACAAAAAAACGAGAAGCGCGCGTGGGCGGTTCTCGGGAATTCGGTGTTTCTGCTGTTTTTTATTGCGGTGGCCGTCACCTGCCTCCTGCTCATTGTCCTGTAACCGCTTCTCTATCTGCTCGGATGCAGCGATACCCTGTTTCCTTATGCGGAAACATATTTTACGATTTATATTTGCGGAACCTTATTTGCGCTGCTCGGAATCGGGCTCAACCACTTTCTTCTCGCACAGGGATTTGCCCGGCAGGGCATGATTGCGGTGGCCTTCGGAGCGATTGTAAATGTGGTTCTCGATCCCATCCTGATTTTTGTTCTGGACATGGGAATCGCCGGTGCCGCGACCGCCACGGTGATTTCCCAATGCTGTATGGCAGCCTTTGTGATATCCCGGCTCTGTAGCAAAAATATGCCGATCCGCTTTCATTTCTGCAAGCCGGAAAAATCCCTTTGCAAACGAATCGTAATCGTAGGCTCCATGTCCTTCCTGATCACGATCCTCGACAACCTGATCATCATTTTCCTGAATGTGGTGCTGCGCCGGTACGGCGGCTCCGTCTACGGAGATTAGCTGATCACCTGCGCCACCGTGATCCAGAGCTTCCTCACGATCGTTTTCTGTCCGGCACAGGGAATCACCTCCGGCTGAACAAACATTTTCGGCTACCACTACGGAGCAAAGCATTACCGCAAAACCTGTCAGGCATTTGCCGGTGTATTTCTGCTCTGCGGGGTTTATATCGGCATTTTGCAGGTCGCAGTGCAGATAAGGCCGCAGCTCTTTGCCGGTCTCTTTCTGCAAAACACCGAGCTCATGCTTCTGGCTTCCGCGAGTCTGCGCATGTACACTCTGGGGCTGATCGGCGTGGCCGTCCAGTATGCACTGGTGGACGGTCTCACCGCGATGGGAAAGGTGCGCTATGCGTTCCCGCTGTCCATCTTCCGAAAGCTCCTATACATGGCCTGCATCTTCATTTTGCCGATGGTCACAGACATCTGCCATGTATTTTACGCGGGAAGCATCTCGGATATCGTCGGGGCGACCTTCAGTGCGGTCGTATTTTTCACCGCGATCATTCCGAGGCTGCGGCGGGAAATGCAGCCGGAAGAGACATAATAATTCTGGCTTTATTCCAAACACTCAATCCTTATCCTGACCATAGTGATTGACTACATAATCCTTCATAAAAAGCATATCTTTTTCCGCAACTGGCTGCGGGATACCGATGGCCAGTGCTCTCTGATAGATTTTTGCCGTGGATTCCAATACATTGCAGACACGGAATGCCGCTTCCATATCCGCGCCGACACAGACTGCACCATGGTTCGCCATCAGGCATGCATAACCGTCACCCAACGCTTCCAGCACATAATTTGCCAGTTCCGGCGATCCGGGCAATGCATATTTTGCACATTTGACAGTACCGCCCAGAATCTGTGCTGCCTCATCGATGACCGGCGGAATATCTCTATGCAGGCACGCAAACACCTGTGAATCAAGGGGATGTGTGTGTAAAACAGCATGAACATCCGGACGGGCATTCATAATCTTCACATGCATGCCGGTTTCCATGCTCGGTTTCCGCGTTCCCTCCACAATATTCAGGTCTTTATCGACTACAACGATATCATCCGGTGTAATCACCTCATAACTCATTCCCGACGGAGTGATATAAATCAACCCGGTTTCGGGATCCTTCGCACTGATGTTTCCCCATGTTTCGATCGTCAGTCCGGATTTAAACATCCGATAAGCGGATTCACATACAAATCTTTTATAATTCATCTCAAAACCTCCGTAAAT
>JAJQBV010000187.1 GCA_021203115.1 Clostridiales bacterium
TTTAAATCATTGCAGGATGAAATGTTTGACGAAACTTTTCCCCTGTGCTATACTCTTTTCAGTTTATTGTCAAAGGAGTCTTTCACATGAGTCAGGAAAAGGTTGACCGTTACAAAGAACATAAAAAAAACCGCCAGAAGGAGATGAAGCAGGCCAAGCGCCGTTCGATGCTTGCGAAGCTGATCGGCACCCTCGCCGCCGCTGCCATCGTCATCTGGCTCGGCTTTTCCGGATACAGCGCTTATCAGAGCAATGTCACGACCGAGACGATCACGGTCAATACCTCCGGTATTTCGGACTATCTGGGTACCCTGTAAACATAGAATGTTTCAGGGTCAGTCAAATTTGCAAAAACAGCTTCGGATGCCTGCATGAACCCCATATCAGCATCCGTAAGCTGTTTTTTGTTACTTTATCTGATTTGATAAACTTTACCGCACTGCACCCCGCAGCGCATTGATATCTTTTATATCCCCTTTTTCCAGATATTTTTCAATTCCATCCACAATCTCCATGGTCACAGCCGGGTTTGTGAAATTCGCCGTCCCGACGCTGACCGCGGTCGCCCCGGCGAGAATCATTTCCAGCGCGTCCTCCGCGCTCGCAATGCCGCCCATCCCGATGATCGGAATATGAACTGCCTGCGCCGTCTGATATACCATGCGCACCGCGACCGGATGAACCGCCGGGCCGGAGAGTCCGCCGGTTTTGTTTGCGATGGCGAATGTCCGCCGGTTGACATCGATCTTCATGCCGGTCAGCGTGTTGATCAGAGAAACGGCATCCGCGCCGCCCGCTTCCGCCGCCTTCGCCATGACTGTGATATCTGTCACATTCGGGCTCAATTTCATGATGACGGGCTGCCGCGCCGCCCTTTTGCAGGCTTTTGTGATCGCCTCCACAGCCTTCGGGTCCTGCCCGAAAGCAATCCCGCCCTCTTTCACGTTGGGGCAGGAGATATTGATCTCCAACATGTCGACGGGCTGGTCAGCCAGCCGCTCAACCACCTCGCAGTAGTCCTCCTCCGACCGGCCGCAGACATTCACGATAATTTTCGTGTCATATTTTTTCAGAAACGGAATGTCCCGGCGAATGAACACGTCGATGCCCGGATTCTGCAGCCCGATGGCGTTGAGCATGCCGCCGGAGACCTCCGCGATCCGCGGCGTCGGGTTGCCCGGCCACGGAACGTTTGCCACGCCTTTCGTCACCACCGCTCCCAGACGGTTCAGATCGACAAACTCGGAAAATTCTTCCCCGGAACCGAAGGTACCGGAGGCTGTCATGACCGGATTCTGAAACTCCACTCCGGCAATCGTCACTTTTGTATTGATCACAGCTCCACCTCCCCGGCCTCAAACACCGGCCCTTCCTTGCAGATCCGTTTGTTGTGTACATTGGAGTGTCCGTCCACCTCCGTCGACTGACAGACGCAGGCAAGGCATGCGCCGATTCCGCAGGCCATCCGCTCTTCCAGAGAGAGGTAGCACTCCGTGCCGGTTTCTTTTGCGTACTCCTTCAGCGCCCGGAGCATCGGGGTTGGTCCGCAGGCATAGATGATGTCGGCAGACAGGCCTTTCGCACGAACCGCGTCCAGGACATTTCCCTTTGTGCCGACGCTCCCGTCCTCCGTCGCGATGTAAACCTTTGCCTGACGCTGAAACTCCTCCATCAGAAAAAGATGGCTGTCGCGGTAACCCAATATGATCTGTTTCTCACAGTCCAGTTGCTTCGCCAGCTCCAGCATGGGCGGAATGCCGATGCCGCCGCCGATCAGGAACGCTTTCTTTTTTTTCAGTGTGTAGCCGTTACCGAGCGGACCGGTCACCCGGATCATATCGCCCTTTTGCTTCGCGGAAAATTCCGCGGTTCCCTTTCCCGCAATGCGGTAAACCATGCGTATTGCGCTCCGTCCGCAGTCGATCTCACAGATGCTGATGGGACGCGGAAGCAGGCGGCTGTTATCGTCACAGTAGAGAGACAAAAACTGGCCGGGGTACGCTGCCGCCGCGATCTGTTCCGTTTGAATCCACAGGCTGTAAATGTCCGGGGCAATCTGCTCCTGAGACAGGATCACCGCCTGCTCCTGAAATTTTTCTGACATAATTTCCTCCGAATCGTTACTTCCGTGCGCCGCGGATATCCTCAGCCATATCGATCACTGCCTGCCGGGACGCCTCCGCGAAATGCTCCGCCCCGAAGTGTGCATAGGCTTCCTGTTTGTAGGCCGCGATGATGCCGCGCGAGGAATTCACGATAGCGCCGAGACCGTCCTTATTGAAATAATGCACCAGATCCTTGCCCTTTCCGCCCTGCGCGCCGTAGCCCGGCACAAGGATGAAGCTGTTCGGCATGACCTTTCGCAGAACCTTTCCGATCTCCGGATAGGTCGCGCCGACCACAGCGCCGATTGCGCTGTAAGACGCTCCCATACAGTCCGCGCCCCACGCCGCAACCTTCTCGGCCACATGCTCATACAGCGGCTTTCCGTCAATCATGCGATCCTGAAACTCTCCGCTGGAAGGGTTGGAGGTCTTCACCAGAATGAAAAGCCCCTTTTTCTCCTCCCTGCAGACATCGACAAACGGGCGGATCCCGTCTGTTCCGAGATAGGGATTTACCGTGATAAAATCCTCGTCAAAGGCGGTGCAGGTTTTGCTTCCCACCTGTACTTTCCCGAGATGACCGGCCGCATAGGCTGCCGATGTCGAACCGATGTCGCCCCGCTTTACATCACCGATCACAACCAGATCCTTTTCGTGGCAATACTCAATCGTTTTCTGAAAGGCTTTCATGCCATCCACGCCAAACTGCTCGTACATCGCGACCTGCGGCTTTACCGCCGGGATCAGGTCATAAGTCGCATCGATAATCTCCTTATTAAACTGCCAGATTGCCTCCGCGGCGCCTGCCAGCGTCTCGCCGTACTCCGCAAAAGCCGCCTTCTGAATGTGCTCCGGCACATAGGACAGCATCGGATCCAGTCCCACTACGATGGGCGCGCCGGTCTTCTGAATCTTTCGAATCAATTTGTCAATCATAACTGGTCTCCTTTATTTTTTATCACTCAGCGTATGCTACTTCCCCGTCAACGATGGCGGCTATTACCTTCCCGCTCAGCTCCCGCCCCGCAAACGGTGTATTTCTCCCCTTCGAGAAAAACTCCTCCGGATCCACCACCCACTCACGCTTTGCGTCAAAGACCGTGAGATCGGCCGGTGCTCCGATTTCGATCACACCCTTATTCAGACCGAGGATTTTCGCAGGATTGTAGCTCATCTTCTCCGCCATCTGCATCACGGTCAAAAGCCCCGGTTTCACCAGACTGGTATAGGCAAGCGCAGCTGCCGTCTCCAGCCCCACGATTCCGAACGGCGCTTTCCGGATGCCCTGTGCCTTCTCCTCGGCCGAGTGCGGCGCGTGATCCGTGGCGATTACGTCCATGATATCCGTCGACAGCCCGCGCTGCAGCGCCTCCACATCCTCCCGCGTGCGAAGTGGCGGATTCATTTTGTAGTTGGCATCGTCCCCGTCGATTTCCTCCGAGGACATTGCAAAATGATGCGGGCAAACCTCTGCCGTCACGGGAATGCCGTTCTCCTTCGCCAGACGAACCATCTCCACACTGTCCTTTGTCGAGCAATGGCAGAGATGCAGCCGTGCGCCGGTCTCCTTCGCCAGCAAAATATCCCGCGCGACGATGACATCCTCCACTGCGTTTGTGATACCCGGCATTCCCATGGCCTCGGACTTCGCATCGGCGTTTAAGACGCCGCCGCAGACCATGTTAATATCCTCGCAGTGCGCCAGCACCGTCATATTCTCCTCCGCCGCGATCCGCATGGCCTCGCGGTAGAGGCCGGCATCCATCACGGATTTGCCGTCCTCGCTGATGCAGATACAGCCCGCCCGCGCCATGCCGCGGATGTCGGAGAGCTCCTTTCCCAGCATCCCCCGCGTCACGGAGCCGACCTGCAGCACATGTGCCTTCGTCACCTCTGCCGCGCGTTTTTTCACATATTCAATGACCTCCGGACAATCCGCCACCGGCTTCGTGTTCGGCATGGCGACAATCGTTGTAAAACCGCCGTGAAGGGCCGCCGCGCCGCCCGTGGCGATATCCTCCTTATAAGTCAACCCGGGGTCGCGCAGATGCACATGCATATCGATAAATCCCGGCATAACGTAAGCGCCCGCCGCATCGATGACATGGTCTGCTTCCGCCGCGATGGAAGGTTGGATATCCGCAATCATGCCGTCCCGAATCAGGATGTCCGCTTCTCGCTCCGTCTTATCTCCCGGATTTACCGCAATTCCGTTTTTTATCAGAAGTGTCATAGGTTGGTTCCTTTCTATTTGCAGTATGCCATCTGACAAATTATTGGTTTAGTTGCTTTTCACAAAAGTCCTTTAACAGCGGAATATCAGGCGGCCGCATACAAATTCACCTTCTCTTTCCAAATATGATCTCTAAATTGAATTTCACTGGACATCTGTACCGGCTGTTGCAAAGATTGTACAGTAATTACGTCGATTTTCTTTTCTAATGACGCTTCCAGATCGCAATATAATTCTCCTAAGGCAAAAAGCCCCTTTATTTGAGTTCCTGAAACATCAACAAGTAAATCAACATCGCTGTCTTCTGTGGCTGTTCCTCGCGCATAAGAGCCAAAAAGATACACCGCCGGAAGCTTATATTTTTCTGCCACAGGCAAAATTCGTCTTGAAATTTCCTCTATTGTATAGATCATAACCGATTACCTCCTGCACTGAAAATCATTTTCATTATAAAGAATTCTTCCGATAAATACAATCTTTTCATTTATTTTATACAGCTATCCTACAATTTTAAATTGGGGAATACTTTTCAGTAACCTCTTTTTTTGAGGGGGAAAGTGTGCTATCATATTTGAACAGTGTTTTTATTATACTGGGCGGAGGGACGAGATGAGCTACGCAGATACTGTATTCATCGACATGTGCAGGGATATCATTCAAAACGGCGTCAGCACGGAGGGAGAAAAGGTGCGGCCGAAGTGGGAGGACGGCAGCAGCGCTTACACGATCAAGAAATTCGGCGTTGTGAACCGCTACGACCTGTCGAAGGAGTTCCCCGCGCTGACACTGCGGCGGACTGCGATCAAGAGCTGTACCGACGAGATGCTCTGGATCTGGCAGCAGAAGTCAAACAACATCCATGATCTGCACAGCCATGTCTGGGACGCGTGGGCCGACGAGGACGGTTCCATCGGCAAGGCCTACGGATATCAGATGGGCGTGAAGCATCAGTATAAAGAGGGGATGATGGATCAGGTTGACCGTGTCATCTATGACCTGAAAAACAACCCGTACAGCCGCAGAATTATGACGAATCTCTATGTTCATCAGGATCTGCATGAGATGAACCTTTACCCCTGCGCGTACAGCATGACCTTCAACGTGACGAAGCGCCCCGGCGAGGAAAAGCTGATCTTAAACGGCATCTTAAACCAGCGGTCGCAGGATGTGCTGGCGGCCAACAACTGGAATGTCTGCCAATACGCTGTGCTTCTGCATATGCTGGCGCAGGTCTGCGGGATGCAGGTTGGCGAGCTGGTGCATGTCATCGCGGATGCCCACATTTACGACCGCCATATCCCACTGATCGAGGAGCTCATCACACGCGAGCCCTACCCTGCGCCGACCTTCTGGCTCAACCCGGAGGTCACCGATTTTTACAAATTCACGCGGGATGATGTGAAGCTGCTCAACTACGAAACTGGGCCGCAGATCACGAACATCCCGGTAGCGGTGTGAAAAAAGGAGGAGCTTCATGAACCTGATTGCAGCCGTCGATTCCAACTGGGCCATCGGCCTGAAAAACAAACTTCTGGTTCACATTCCGGACGACATGAAATTTTTCCGCCAGACTACCACGGGCAAGGTGGTCGTCATGGGGCGGAAAACGCTGGAGAGTTTTCCCAACAGCCGCCCGCTGGCGAACCGGGTCAACATTGTCCTGACGCGTGACCCCGATTATACCGTGAAAGGAGCCGTCGTCGTCCACGATATGGACGAGCTTCACGCAGAGATGGCGAAGTACCCCTCCGAGGATATCTATGTCATCGGCGGAGAGAGCATCTACCGCCAGCTCGTGGATGAGTGCAATGTCGCCCATATCACGAAAATCAACTACGCCTACGAGGCAGACGCGTATTTTCCGAACCTCGATGAAAAGCCGGAGTGGCACATCACGGCGGATAGCGAAGAGCAGACCTATTTCGATCTTGAATATTATTTTTATAAATACGAGAAGTAAGAGGTTCAATATGAGCAACTTTTTATTCAGTGTGAATGTCACCATCCCCATCTTTCTCGTGATGGTGGTCGGCTATTTTCTGAGACGGATCGGCATTTTAAACGAAAATTTCGTCAACGTCTCAAACAAATTCAACTTCACGGTCGCGCTGCCGGTGCTGCTGTACAAGGATCTGGCCAGCGTGGATATTCTGGAGGTTTTCGATTTAAAGTATGTCCTTTTCTGTGCACTTGCCACATCCGCGGGCTTCTGGGGATCGTGGGCGATCGCGAAGCTGACCCTGAAGGATCGCTCCCTTCGCGGCGCGTTTACGCAGGCGGCCTTCCGCAGCAGTGCGGCGGTCATGGGACTGGCCTTCATTCAGAATATTTACGGAGAATCCGCCATGGGATCCCTGATGATCATCGGCGCAGTTCCGCTGTACAACATCTACTCGGTCATTGTTCTGACCTTTGAGGGCGATTACCCGGAGGGGGAGCGGGACACCGGCAAGATCAAACAGGCCTGTGTCAATATCCTGAAAAACCCGATCATCATCGCCATCGTCATCGGTGTGGTTGTGGCGCTGCTCGGCAATCCGATGCCTACACTGGTCAACTCCACGGTAGAGAACATTGCAAAGATGGCCACGCCGCTGGCACTGATCGGCCTTGGCGCCGGGTTCGAGGGAAGGAAAGCCCTGAAAAAGATCAAGCCGACGCTGGGCGCATCCTTTATCAAGCTGATCGCACAGGCGGCAATCTTCCTCCCGCTGGCGGCCCATCTCGGGTTTACGGGGGAGAAAATGGTGGCGCTGGCCATCATGCTCGCCGGACCGGCCACACCCAGTTGTTACATCATGGCGAAAAACATGCACAACGACGGTGTCCTCACCGCCAGCATCGTGGTGGCGACAACTCTGCTCGCCTCGGTGACGCTGACTGCATGGATCTTCATCCTGCGGAGTGTAGGATGGATATAATGTTAGGTAGATAAGTGAGATTGCGGAACCAATTTGAAGAGTTGGCGGAGAATTGACAAAGAAATGATTCATAAGCAGCCACTTTGTTGTGGCTGCGTTGAATACATTTTTTGGCAATTCGATAAAAAACTGATGTTAAGGTTCCGCAATCGGAGTAAATAAATCAAAAGGGAGGAGAATTCCATGGAGATATCCGGAACCAAATTATTCCTCCGCGCTCTGGAAGCGGAGGGTGTGGAAAAAATTTTCGCCTATCCGGGCGGAACCGTGACAGACCTTTTTGACGAGCTGTACCGCAACAGCGACATCGATGTCGTCCTGCCGCGCCACGAGCAGGCGCTGGTCCATGAGGCGGAGGGCTATGCCAGAGAGACCGGAAAGACGGGCGTCTGTCTGGTGACCAGCGGTCCGGGCGCGACCAACACGGTGACAGCGATCGCGGACGCATTTCTGGACAGCATCCCGCTGGTCGTTTTCACAGGGCAGGTGGCTCTGGGACTCATCGGGAACGAGGCGTTCCAGGAGGTCGATATCGTCGGGATCACGCGGCACATTACGAAGTACAGTGTCACCGTCCGCGACCGGAAAAATCTGGGCAGGATCATAAAGATGGCCTTTCAGATCGCCTCCACGGGCAAGCCGGGGCCGGTGCTCATCGACCTTCCGAAGGACATTCAGAACGCCGGCGGACCGGCAGAGTATCCGGATCATGTGGATATCCGCGGATATAAGATCAACGACGGCGTCCATGTCGGACAGCTTCGGAAGGCATTGAAGCTTTTAAAGAGCGCCGGCCGGCCGGTGATCCTGGCCGGCGGCGGCGTCAACATTGCGGGGGCGGGAGCGGAGCTTACCCGGCTGGCGGAGCTGACCCATATCCCGGTTATCACGACCGTCATGGGGAAGGGAGCGATTCCGACCGACCACCCGTATTACATCGGCGGCAGCGGCCTTCACGGGAAGTATGCGGCCAACATCGCCATCAGCCAGTGCAACCTGCTTTTCTCCATCGGCACCCGCTTTAACGACCGGGTGACAGGTGAGCTGAGTGAGTTCGCACCGAAGGCAAAGATTATTCACCTGGACATCGACGCGGCGGCCATCTCGCGCAACGTGGTCGTGGATGTTCCCATCGTGGCCAACGCGAAAGTGGCGCTCGCCCAGATGGTGGAGTGGGTTGAGGCGGAGTGGAAGGAGCCGAAGGATACCGCGGACTGGATGAAGCAGATTCACAAGTGGGATGCCGAACATCCGTTGGAAATGCGCCGCGACCGGGGGATGACGCCCCAGATGATCATGGAGGGCTTAAACGAGGTCTATCCGGACGAGGTCACTTATGTAACGGACGTGGGCCAGCACCAGATGTGGGCCAGCCAGTTCCTTCATTTGAATGAGAAGAAAAAACTGATCACCTCCGGCGGCCTGGGGACGATGGGATTCGGTTTCCCGGCGGCATTGGGGGCAAAGATGGGGCATCCGGACCGTCCGGTGGTCTGCATTACCGGCGACGGCGGGTTCCAGATGAATATGCAGGAGATGGCGACCGCCATCATACAGGATACGCCGGTCACGATCTGCCTTTTGAATAATTACTATCTCGGCATGGTGCGGCAGATGCAGGAGCTGTTTTACGGAAAACGCTACTCGGCCACCTGTCTGCGCAGGAGAAAGAGCTGCCCGGCCTACTGCAAGGGGCCGAATGAGAGCTGCCCGCCCTATGTTCCGGATTTCATGCAGTGGGCCGAGAGCTACGGGGCGCACGCCATCCGCGTGGAGCGCGAGGAGGACATTGTCCCGGCACTGCAGAAAGCCAGAGAAAACACGGACGCGCCGACCCTGATCGAGTTCATGATTGCCGCCGAGGAGCTGGTGCTTCCCATGGTTCCCGGAGGGAATCCGAACACGCGAATGATCTTAGAGTGAAAGATATGAGGAGGAATCATTATGCTTAAGAATCGATGGATTGCCCTCTATGTGGAGAACGAGGTCGGTGTCCTCGCAAAAATCGCCGGCCTGTTTGCCGGAAAGTCCTACAATCTGGAGAGCCTGACGGTCGGAACCACGGAGGACGAAGGCATTTCCCGCATGACGATCACGAGCACCTGCGACGACCTGACCTTTGAGCAGATCAAAAAGCAGTTAAACCGCATGGTGGAGGTCATCAAGGTCATGGATCTGACCGATACGCCGATCCACATGAAAGAGGTGCTGTTTGCGAAGGTGAAGAAATGCACGGACGCGGACAAGGCGGAGGTTTTCCGCATTGCAGATGTTTTTTCTGTTCATGTGGTTGACATCGGGCCGGACAGCGTTCTTCTGGAGTGCATGCTGACGGAGCGGAGGAACAACGAGCTGATCCGCCTGCTGAAGTCCAGATTCGCGCAGGTGGAGATCGTCCGCGGCGGCGCGGTGGCGATCGAGTCCATCAGCACATCCTGCCGCTGATCGCAAACAGCAGCCGTTCATTGCGGCCGCACGGAAAAAAAGGTCTGGTAAATTGCACTGTTTTGCGGTAGAGTGTTATCAGTAAGAATTCGTTTTACCAATCATAATATAGAAAGAGGGAAACACTATGGAAAAGAAAAATATCGACTGGGGCAGTCTTGATTTCGGGTATCGTCAGACAGACATGCGGTTTGTCTCCATGTACACCGGCGGGAAGTGGGACGAGGGACAGCTTACCTCCGACCCGAACATCACCATGAACGAGTGTGCCGGGGTTCTCCAATATGCACAGACTGTATTTGAGGGCCTGAAGGCATATGAGACCGTGGACGGAAAGATCGTTCTCTTCCGCCCGGATCTGAACGCGAGCCGTTTGGCCAGCTCGGCGCAGCGGCTTGAGATGCCGGTCTACCCGGAGGAGAAGTTTGTGGAGGCGGTCGTCGAGACGGTTCGCGCGAACGCAGCCTATGTGCCGCCCTACGGGACAGGCGCCACCCTTTATGTCCGCCCCTATGAGTTCGGATACAATTCCGTGATCGGCGTCAAGCCGGCGGATGATTATATGTTCCGTGTCTTCACCACGCCGGTGGGACCGTATTTCAAGGGCGGTGTGAAGCCGCTGTACATCCGGATCTCCGATTTCGACCGGGCGGCGCCGCACGGCACCGGAGACATCAAGGCCGGTTTAAACTATGCCATGAGCCTTCACGCCATTGTGACCGCTCACGAGGAGGGTTTTTCCGAGAATATGTATCTCGACCCGTCCACCCGGACGAAGGTGGAGGAGACCGGCGGCGCGAATTTCCTCTTTGTCACAAAGGAAGGAAAGCTGGTCACACCGCTGTCCGACAGCATTCTTCCCTCCATCACCCGCCGCTCCCTGATGTATGTGGCGGAGCATTATCTCGGCATGGAGGTCGAGCAGAGGGTCGTTTACAAGGAAGAACTGCCGGAGTTTAGCGAGGTCGGCCTCTGCGGCACGGCGGCGGTCATCTCCCCGGTGGGCAAAATATACGACCACGGGACAGACATCTGCGTGCCCAGCGGCATGGATGAGATGGGACCGGTGATGGCAAAGCTCCGCGGCACGCTCGTGGATATTCAGGACGGTAAGCTGGAGGCTTCGGAAGGCTGGATCCGGGTAGTAGAATAAGAGGAAATAATGAGAGACAGAATGTATCGGAGGAAAAAGACAGCAGCTCTCGGCATCGCAGCTGCGCTGGCGGCGGGCTGCGTTGCAGGCGGCTTTTCGACCACGGCATGGGCGACTTCGGGTTCGTGCGTGGCGGATAATATTCTGGTCCGCGAGTCCGCAGTCGACGGTGCGTCAGTTGACGGATTGTCACAGGGACAGGAAGTGACCATCGTGGATGAGACCACCGGCTCGGACGGGAAGACATGGTATCAGATTACCTATGAGGTGAACGGAACGAATCGGACAGGATGGGTTCGCGGCGATCTGATCACTGTCGCAGCGGAGACCACAGAAGATGAAGATGCGGATGATGAGGTTTCCGACGACGACACAGAAGATACTGCCGCAGACGATACAGAGGGCACAGCGGACGAGACCGTCATCGAAGAAGCGGCGTCTCTTGTGTTCACGACACAGAGCGGGACAGTCACACTTACCATGATTCCGGACGAGGAGCTCGCACTGGTGTCGGACCGCTTTGCAGCGACCACGCTTGATTTTGCCGAGGGCACGATCAATGCGCTTCAGCTTTCAGAACCGGATGAACTGGTGGCGGACGACGCTGCGATCGTTGATTTTTACTATGTATACGGGCAGAACGAGATCGGGGAGACCGGCTGGTATATCTATAATATCGAGGACGGATCGCTCCAGAAGAATCTGTTGAATATGTCCTATAGCATTCCAATCGTAGAGGAGACAGACGAGGACGCGGAGCTGACTCTGGGCTCTGCCGTCCGGATGATCGGCAGCGCGCTCGCGATTATCTGCCTGCTTTTGCTGGTGCTTGTGATCATTTTCTCAGTGCGTTATCGCAGGCTGCGGCGTCTTTATGAGGAGGAGACGGACGGCGAATGGCCGATACGAAACACATCGGGTACCGGTCAGACAGACGCTTCTGCAAAGCAACGGCAGTATGCCGCGGAGCCTGAGGCGAAGAAGAAAAAACGCCGCGGGGAGCCGATTGTGGAGGAGATTCCCGCGCAGGAGGAAAGCGCGGAGTCTGAGATCAAGGGCGTGAGCGTTCTGAATCTGGATCTGATGGAGGACGAGGACTACGAGGCGCTCCTGAACCAGTATCTGGATGAGACGGAAGGGAAAGCAGAATCTGCGCCGGATATCGCTTCTGAAAGTGCGGAGGAACACCCGGCAGAGGAGAAAATCACGGATGAGATCCCGGCTGCGGCACAGGAGAGTGCGGAAGAAGCCGCAGAAGAGATGAATGAAACACCGCAGGAGACTGTCGCGGCCGACGAGGATGAGCCGGAGTTCTACGATGATGATGACGAGGATCTGGAATTTCTGTAGGTGCGGTTGAAAGGAAACGATAGACTAGCGAAAGGAACCATGACAACATGCAGATCGAGATAGATTTTGAAAGCGAGGAGGCATTGTACATCCAGCTTCGAAATCAGATTATTTACGGAATCGCCACCCGGCAGTACCGGGAGGGCGATTCACTGCCCTCTGTGCGGCAGCTCGCGGAGACCATCGGCATCAATATGCACACGGTGAACAAGGCTTACGCGGTGCTTCGGCAGGAGGGACTCCTCCGCCTGGGGCGCCGGACCGGGGCGGTGATTGCGGTGGATATTGACAGACTGAAGGCCATGGAGGAGATGCGAGAGAACCTCCGGCTGATTATTGCACGGGGCTATTGCAAGGGAGTCAGCAGAGAGGAAATCCATCAGGTGGTTGACAGCATTTATTCAGAGTATGAGAGTGAAAAGTGAGGTAAGAACGCGTGCATTTCCAGGCATTTACAAAACAGGCACGGCAGGTACTGCGCGCCGCGCAGACTCTTGCAAGGGAAAACGGCCGGGCAGCGCTCGGCACAGAATACATTCTGCTCGCCATGCTGCGTGAGAAAAACGGCGTGGCAGGACAGGTGCTCCGCGGACAGTCGGTGAATGAGGCTATGATTCGCCACATGATCGACGAGATGATCCTGCCGGCTGCGGACGGGGAACCGTCGGAAAAGATGCCACTCTTGCCGGAGGCAGACCGTGTTCTCCAGCAGGCGGCGGAGCTGGCACAGAAATACGAGAGCGATCAGGTCGGGACAGAGCATCTGCTTCTGGCCGTTCTGGAATGCGCGAAATGCACCGCAGCACAGATTCTGACCCTGCTGAGCCTGAATGAGAGCCAGATTTACGGGCAGGTCATGCAGGCGATGGGCAAGTCCATGGAGTACGCCAAGGTGAAAAAAGGACGCGGCGGAAAAAATGCGGAGGCCGGGTCGGTGCCGCTGCTGGACCGTTTTTCCGCGGACCTGACGCAGTGTGCGCGGGCGGGAGAGCTGGATCCGCTGGTCGGCCGGGAGGCAGAGCTTACGCGTGTGATCCAGATCTTAAGCCGACGAGGCAAAAATAATCCCTGCCTGATCGGGGAGCCCGGCGTGGGAAAAACTGCCATTGTGGAGGGCCTTGCGCAGCGGATTGCGGCCGGAGATGTCCCGGAGTTTCTGAAAAACCGGAGAGTGCTGTCTCTGGATGTGCCGGGCATGGTGGCCGGAACAAAGTACCGCGGCGAGTTTGAGGAGCGGATGAAAGGGATACTGAAGGAAATCGAGGGGGCAAAGGATGTCCTTCTTTTTATCGATGAACTTCACACCATCATCGGCGCAGGCGGAGCGGAGGGCGCTCTGGATGCGGCGAACATCATGAAACCGGCGCTCTCGCGGGGGCAGATTCAGGTGATCGGCGCGACCACGGTGCGGGAGTATCAACGATATATCGAGAAGGACGCGGCGTTGGAGCGGCGTTTCCAGTCTGTCATGGTGGAAGAACCGGGTATTGAGGAGACCGTGCAGATTCTGGAGGGGCTGAAGAGCCGGTATGAGGAGCATCATCAGGTGACGATCACGGAAAAGGGCGTCCGCGCCGCGGCGGAGTTTTCCGCGCGCTATATCAGCGAGCGTTTTCTGCCGGACAAGGCGATTGACCTGATGGACGAGGCGGCATCCAAGATTCACCTGCGCGGGTATTCCAAGTCGGACGGGACGCAGGAGCTGCAGGATCGGTGCGATGCGCTGGACAGACAATTCGAAAAAGCGCTGGCGAAGGAGGATTTTGACCTCGCCTCGGAGATTCGCGTGGAGCTGATGAGCATCCGGGAGGAGTATACAAAGGCACTGAAAAAACAGCGGGCATCCGGCGGACACCGGCAGCGCTCCGTCGGGGAAAATGAGGTGGCGGAGGTCGTGTCCGAGTGGACACACATTCCGATTAAGCGCCTGACAGAGAGCGAGTCCGCGCGGCTGAAACGGATGGAGAGTTCGCTTCACAAGCGGGTCATCGCCCAGGACGAGGCGGTCGCGGCGGTGTCGCGGGCGGTCCGCCGCGGGAGAGTGGGGTTAAAGGATCCCTCCCGCCCGATCGGATCCTTCCTTTTTTTGGGGCCGACCGGCGTCGGAAAGACCGAGATTTCCAAGGCACTGGCCGCGGAGGTGTTTGGAACCGAAGATGCCATGATCCGCATGGATATGTCGGAATATATGGAGAAACACAGCGTCTCACGGATGATCGGATCGCCGCCGGGCTATGTGGGCTATGACGAGGGCGGTCAGCTTTCCGAGCAGGTGCGCCGCCATCCGTACTCGGTCATTCTCTTTGATGAGATTGAGAAGGCGCATCCTGATGTGTTCAACATCCTGCTTCAGGTGCTGGACGACGGCCATATCACGGACGCGCAGGGGCGGAAGGTGGATTTTAAAAATACGATTATTATCATGACCTCCAATGCCGGGGCGAAGTCCATTGTGGAGCCGAAAAAGCTCGGATTTGCCGCGACGGAGGATGAGCAGCAGGATTACGAGCGCATGAAATCCAATGTGATGGAGGAAGTGCGGCGGATTTTCAAACCGGAGTTTTTGAACCGCATCGATGAGACGATCGTTTTCCACGCGCTCTCGAAGGAGCATATGAAGCAGATCGTCTCCCTGATGACGCGGGATCTCGTCGACCGGTGCAAAAAGCAGATGGGGATCGAGGTGGTGATTCGCGATCCGGTGAAGCGGTATATCGTCGATCAGGCTTACGAGCCGAGGTATGGCGCGCGGCCGCTGCGGCGGGCGCTCCAGACGATGGTGGAGGATCGGCTGGCGGATGAGATCCTCGCGGGGCGTGTCCGGGAGGGGGATGCCGTCACGGTGACGGTTCGAAAAGGGGAGGTTGTATTCCTGACATGAAAGGTGTCTGGGGGTTTTATGACGGATGCGAGAATGTCAGTGTATATTCCCAGGCAACCGGGGCAACGCTTCGACAAACTAATCACTAACTGCGACTAAGACGCTCAGGAGAGCCTTCGCGTCGAAGTCTCCGTAAGCGCTGGATTTCGTCTCAGCTAAAAGCGCCCCTACAAAAGTTGCCTTGCGAATATAGCACTGACATTCTCGCATCCTGTGCGGAGACAAGTAAAAAATTGGGAAAATGATTTCCGAGATATTATAGGTAATCAAAGAGAGGGTATACATGGCAAAAAGTAAGAGTACGACATTCTTCTGTCAAGAATGTGGGTATGAGTCCGCGAAGTGGATGGGCCAGTGCCCGGCCTGTCATACGTGGAATTCTTTCGTGGAGGAGCCGATGGCGCCGAAGCGCTCCGGCAGCGGAGCCAATGGCGGTGCGAACGGAGGCAGGATGTCTGCGCGGGCAGCGAAGCCGGTGACGCTCTCCAACGTGGAGATGAGCGGACAAGAGCGATTTTCCACCGGGATTGGGGAGCTCGACCGGGTGCTGGGCGGCGGAATCGTGCCCGGTTCTCTGGTGCTGGTGGGCGGCGATCCGGGCATTGGAAAGTCGACGCTTCTGCTGCAGGTCTGTCGGAATCTGGCGGCCGATGCGCGGAAGGTACTCTATGTCTCCGGGGAGGAGTCGCTGCAGCAGATCCGGATCCGGGCGGAGCGGATCGGGAGCTTCACCGACTCACTGAAGCTGCTCTGTGAGACGGATTTAGAGACAGTTGCGGAGGTTCTGAAACGGGAGAAGCCGGAGGTTGCAATCATTGATTCGGTGCAGACGATGTACAGCGAGGAGGTTTCCTCCGCGCCGGGCAGTGTTTCTCAGATCCGTCAGGCGACCGGCCTGTTTCTGCAGTTGGCGAAGTCCTGCGGCATTACGATTTTTCTCGTAGGTCATGTGACGAAGGAGGGCGTAGTGGCGGGACCGCGTGTGCTGGAGCACATGGTGGACTGTGTCCTGTATTTCGAGGGTGACCGGCATGCGGCATACCGCGTCCTTCGCGGGGTGAAAAACCGCTTCGGCTCTACAAACGAGATCGGGGTTTTCGAGATGCGGAGAGAGGGTTTGGCGGAGGTGCCGAATCCCTCCGAATATATGCTGAACGGGAAGCCGGAGGGCGCCTCCGGTTCTGTGGTGGCGTGCTCCATCGAGGGAACGCGGCCGATTCTGGTGGAGATTCAGGCGCTGATCTGCAAGACGAGCTTCGGTTTGCCGCGGCGGACGGCGGCGGGCGCGGACTTAAACCGCGTCAACCTCCTGATGGCAGTTCTTGAGAAGCGGGCGGGACTCGGCCTGTCCTCCTGCGACGCCTACATCAACATCGCCGGGGGCGTCCGCATGAACGAACCGGCCATCGACCTCGGCATCATCCTCGCTATTGTGTCCAGCCGGAAAGAAATCCCCATCTCAGACAAGACGATCTGTTTCGGCGAGGTGGGATTGAGCGGCGAGGTCCGTGCGGTCAGTATGGCGCTCCAGCGTGTGCAGGAGGCCAGACGTCTGGGCTTCGAACGATGCATCATGCCGCGTGTGTGCGTGACGGAGAGTATGAAGCACGAGGGGATTGAGATCATCGGCGTCAGCAATGTGCGGGAGGCGATGGAAAGGATTTAAAATTAACAACTATTTTTGTTGACTTCTGATAAATTGAATGGTATCATCTATTGGCGTTGGGGCTGATGGGTGGAATCATTCAGTGGTCTCAGATACAGGGGAATCATACAATGGCAGTATCACGGTCTCCAAAACCGTTCACGGGGGTTCGAATCCCTCTTCCCCTGCTGGAAATAAGACAGATCTGTCACATAGGATGGACAGGTCTGTTTGTATATTAGCAAGTGTTTTAGGTGCGTCGATATCTGTAGACGTTGCTGCTTTCTTGTCCTTTGTTAAGAATAAATTAAGAAAATCTTCTGTAAATCTTGAAACTCCTGAGTGATGTGGTAAAATCCCGTCTTTGACAGTTAGTACAGTTAAAGAATCGCTCCAAGCCTTGAAA
>JAJQBV010000117.1 GCA_021203115.1 Clostridiales bacterium
TCAAGGCTTGGAGCGATTCTTTAACTGTACTAACTGTCAAAGACGGGATTATATGGCATGAATCTGGTCATGTCAACAGATTTTTTTTAATTTTTCCCGCATAAGCCGGAGCGCATTTCCTCTATGGCTCCGAGCATTCTTCTCCTCCGGAGAAAGCTGTGCCGTGGAGCAATTCAAATCCTTCACATAGAAAATCGGATCATAGCCGAAGCCGTTTTCACCGGCCGACGTTTCCCCGATGTATCCCTCGATCGTTCCGCGGACGACCATCGGCTCCTGCCCCGGCACGACAGCCGCGACAGCGCATACAAAGCGCGCCGTCCGCTGTTCCCTCGGCACACCGCGCAGACGGTCCAGAAGCATCTGATTCTTGATGTCGTAGGAGGTGTCTTCCCCCGCATAGCGGGAAGAGTAAATACCCGGCTCCTTATTCAGATAATCAATCTCCAGCCCGGAATCGTCCGCCAGAACGATATCGTCACAGCATGCAGCCACCGCTGTTGCCTTGATCAGGGCATTTTCCTCAAATGTGGTGCCGTCCTCCACGATATCGACCGCGATCCCCGCTTCTTTCATTGACTGAATCTCCCAGCCAAGATCCCCCAGAATCTGCCGGATCTCGGTCATCTTATGTTCATTTCCCGTTGCAAAGATTATTTTTCTTTTCATTCCTCTGTATCCTCTTCCCTGTGCCGATGTCATTTGCCTCAAGCTTCGATCAGAAAACCGCTTCCGGGTGCTGCTCCCCGCCCGTATGTCTCCGGGGCGGCTTCGGCCCGATATACTGATAGAGCGTCGTCCGCAGCATGCCGTTATAGATTTTTCTCTTTTTATCCGCCTTCCGGCCGATACACCGCTCCGTATCCTCATAGGCGGAAAGCAGGTACTCAGACCAGCTATCGAGCCGCCCGAAGGCCTGACCGATCTCCCGGTACAGCTCCGGAAGTGCGTCTTTCTCCTCCAGCCGCTCTCCGTATGGGGGATTGGTGACGACAAACCCGTATTTCTTCGGATGGTTCATCTCCGACACCGGTCTCTGCTGAAAATGAATCAGCCCGTCCACTCCGGCACGGCGTGCATTATCCCGCGCCGCACGGATGATTTCCCCATCGATATCATAACCCTGAATCTGTGTTCTGATCTCCAGATTGACCCGGTCATTGGCCTCCTCAAAGGCATCCCGCCACAGCATGGGGTCAATCAGACGATCCCATGTCTCCGCGAGGAAATGCCGCTGCATGCCCGGCGCCATATCCGCCGCAATCATCGCCGTCTCGATGAGAATCGTCCCGCTTCCGCAGAAGGGATCGACCAGAATACGGTTCTTTTTCCATGGCGTCAGCAGAATAATCGCCGCCGCCAACGTCTCCGTGAGGGGTGCTTTGCTGCTCAGGATGCGGTATCCGCGCTTGTGCAGCGACTCCCCGGAGGTATCCAGACCGATCGTCACCTCATCCTTATTCAGAAATACCCGCAGCGGGAAAGACGCGCCGCTCTCCTCAAACCAGCTGATTCCGTAACAATCCTTCATCCGCTCCACAATCGCTTTTTTCACGATGGACTGGATATCGGAGGGACTGAAAAGGCGGCTCTTTACAGAGGAAGCCTTTGCGACCCAGAACCGCGCATCCACCGGAAGATACCGCTCCCACGGGATGGCGCGGACCGCCTCAAAAAGCTCGTCGAATGTCTCCGCATGAAAATCGCCGACCTTCCACAGCACCCGCTCCGTCGTCCGGAGATTGATGTTGGCGCGGCAGACAGTCTCCGCATCCCCGGCAAAAGTCACCCGGCCATCCTCCACCTTCACGATATCATAGCCAAGGTCATATATTTCCCGTTTTAACACTGCCTCCATCCCAAAGTGACAGGGCGAGATAAACTCAAATGTCTCCATTCTTTTCCACCTCCGCCGGTTAATTTTCCCGAACTGCGGGAAAATCCCGGCATTGTCCTTCCAGCGCATCTGCGCGCCGATTCTTACCTGCATAAGTTTAGACGCCTCCGCTTTTCCTGTCAACCCAATCTTTTCATCTCCATGGAAAATTTCCCGCCTGATACCGCTGCCGCAGGTAGGCGTCGATGCCTCCCGCAAGAGAACAAATGCGGTACCCCTGACGAAGATACCGCCTTCCCTCCTGAATACTCAGAACACCGTGATCGCAGTAAAAAATATGCAGCCGGCGTTTGTCTGTTCTGCGCATGAACTGCGCCAGATTTTCTGTCGGAACGCTGAGCGCTCCGGGAATGTGAAACTCCCGGTAATCCTCCGCATCTCTTAAATCAACCAAAATCGCGTCCTTTTCCCGTACATACCTGCTCACATCCTTTGCACAAATCATACACAATTCCATACAGCCTCCCGGAAATATCAAAACAGGCTGCCTGCGCAGCCTGTTTCGGTTTGCCTTACTATCATAGTATGCTTCTTATTCCGTTTTGCCAGCACAAGAGTGCTTAGCCGCAGTTCTTTCCGCAGTTGGATGCGTTGGAAGCGTTCGACGCATTGGATGCATTCGAAGCATTGGAAGCGTTCGACGCATTTTTCCCGCAGTCAGACGCGCGGTTCTGAGACTTATTCTGCGCTTTATTCTGGGACTTGTTCTGTGCCTTGTTGGAACCTGCCTCGTTTGTGTAATCATTGTCAGCCGAATAATTTCTTGCCATGATTCATTACCTGCTGTCTGTAATTTACACAGCTAGTATCTGCC
>JAJQBV010000021.1 GCA_021203115.1 Clostridiales bacterium
ACACACCGGGGGATTATTATGTGAGCGGGGAGGAGCGGAGGCTTCTCCGGCAGATCTGCGCGGCATATGAGAAGGTGATTCTGGTCATCAACACCGGCGGCCTGATGGATCTGGCTTTCGTCGATGAGCTGCCCAATATTGCGGCGATCCTGCAGTTTGTGCAGGCGGGACAGGAGGGCGGCAATGCGCTCGCGGATGTCCTGACCGGCGATATGACGCCGTCCGGAAAGATGACCGACACATGGGCACTGGATTACCATGACTATCCGAATGCGGATTTCTTCAGCTTCAAGAGCGGTGATCTCTATAAGGAAGAGTACAAAGAGGGCATCTATGTCGGCTACCGGTATTTTGACACCTTTGACATACCGGTGCGGTACTGCTTCGGCTATGGATTGTCCTACACGGATTTTGAAATTGGTACCGGCGCGGTTTCGGTACAGGGAACAGAGGGTTTGCGCCCCGCGGTGACGGTGGCGGTTTCCGTAAAAAATACCGGAGCCCGCAGCGGAAAAGAAGTGGTGCAGATCTATGTGTCCTGCCCGCAGGGAGCTTTGCCGAAAGAGTATCGCCGACTGGCGGCGTTCGCAAAGACCGGGCTGCTCGCGCCGGGAGCAGCGCAGCAGATGGAGATTTCCTTCCCGTTGTATCAACTGGCTTCCTATTTTGAGAAGGAGGCCGCGTGGATGCTGGAGAGCGGCCGCTATGGCATCTGGGTCGGGAATTCTCTGGATGACGCCAGGCTTGTCGCTACCCTGACGCTGGATGAGACAGCAAAGCTGGTGCAGTGTGAGAACATCTGCCCGCTGCGGGAGTCTCTGGAGGAGATCGCGCCCGACAAAAAACGCGTTCTTGCAAAGGAGGCGGCATGGCAGGCAGAGGCCAGAGAGAAGGGGCTGCCGGATGTTGCAATATCGGCGGCTGATTTAAAGACAGAAATCGTGGCATATGAGGAGCCGGAGGATCACTATCCGGGGAAAGCCGGAGAGATCGTGGACAGCCTTTCCGTGGATCAGCTAGTCGCGCTGGCGACCGGCGACCCGGCGAGAGACCAGATGGAGTCGGCCCTCGGCTCCGCGGGACAGACGGTGCCGGGCGCGGCGGCGGAGACCGTGAACGCACTGGCCGGGGAACCGTGGGATGTGGCAAGCATTGTCCTTGCGGACGGACCGGCCGGCCTGCGGCTTCGCCAGACCTATGAGGTCCGGGAGGACGGAAGCATCGATGCGGGAGATTTTTTGAGCGGCTTTGAGAACGGATTTTTTGCGGAGCCGAAGGAAGCGGAGGGAACCGTGTACTATCAGTATTGCACGGCGATTCCGGGTGGAACACTGCTGGCGCAGACATGGGATACCGGGCTGATAAAAGAGCTCGGAGAGATGGTTGCCGGGGAGATGAATGAGTTTGAGGTTTCTCTCTGGTTGGCGCCGGGGATGTGCATTCACCGCAACCCGCTCTGCGGCAGGAATTTTGAGTATTTCTCCGAGGATCCGCTGCTGACCGGGATGATGGCGTCTGCCATGACGATGGGCGTCCAGTGCGTGCCGGGATGCGGGACGACGATCAAGCATTTCTGCTGCAATAATCAGGAGGACAACCGGATGGGCTCGGATTCCGTGCGTTCCGAGCGGGCGCTTCGGCAGATCTACCTGAAGGGATTTGAGCTCGCGGTGAAGGACGCACAGCCCATGTCGATCATGACCTCCTACAATCTGGTCAACGGCGTCCACGCGGCGAACTGCTATGACATCTGCACAAAGGCAGCGCGCAGCGAGTGGGGATTTGCCGGGGCGATTATGACGGACTGGACGACGACCACCAATTCCACTGCCGGGGAGTGCAGCGCGGCGGGATGTATGCGGGCCGGCAATGACATGGTGATGCCGGGCGATCGGCGTGACCATGAGAGCATCCGCCGGGCGCTGGACGACGGGACACTGGATCTGCGCGAACTGAAACACTGTGTTTTCCACACGGTTCGCCTGATCCTCCAGACAAACCAGTACGAGGATGCGGTGCCGTATCCGGAGCAGTTTGACGGCCTTGATTCTTACCTGACCGTTTGTGCGGCGGAGTGAGTTAAAAAATTAAGATGAAATTAATATTTTTCCTGCACGGAAGGTGTTGACATTTTGTTACAGAACTATTACGATGCTGTAATGAATCGCGACGGATTGGGGAAAAAAGTTGCGGTGAAATACCTTTTCGGAGGGAAGTATGTATCCGGATTTTGTATGTTTGGGTTTTCAAAAGTGCGGCACGACCACCCTGTACGAGCTGTTTCATCAGAATCCGCAGATCGCGCTGTGCAGGGATGTCAAGGAGCCGATGTATTACCGCGTCCCGATGATAAGCATTCTCGGCAGAGGAAAGGTTTATTACAAAAAGCGGTATTTCGGCCATATTGAGGAGGATGACCCGAGGATTTGCGGCGAGATCAATGCCGGACTGACTTTTAACGGCTGTGCGGCGAAGCTTCGGCGGAACCTTTCGCCGGACACGAAGATGATTTTCATGCTCCGCAACCCGGTGGAGCGAAGCTATTCCGCCTACAAGTATTTTCTCACCAGAGGGTTTCTCCCGACGGATGCGGTGGAGACGGATCTTGCGCTGGGGCACGCGAAGGGATTTGATCACTATGTACATACGGTGTTGGATTCACCGAAATGCCGCAGGGAGATCATGGACAAACGCCTGAAGTATCTGG
>JAJQBV010000020.1:0-2044 GCA_021203115.1 Clostridiales bacterium
GGATTACAGGGCGGCCATTCGGGCGCACAGATTCATCTCGGACGTGCCAATGCGAACCTGATTTTCGGCAGATTTCTGGCACAGGTTGGCGAAACCGTGGACTTTTCCGTCGGAGATTTCTCAGGCGGAGAGAAGGATAACGCGATCCCGAACCGGTGCCGCGCCTTGTTGGTGGCGTCTGCCGGGAATGCGGCAAAGCTGAAGGAGGCAGCGGCAGATTTTTCTGCGGTCGTTCGGGCCGAGTATGCGGTGACGGAGCCGGATCTTTTCCTGACACTGACGAGACATGATGAGACAAGTGCGGCAGTTTTGTCAGGCCGGGCCGCAGAGATACTCACGGCGCTTTTGGAGCATCTTCCCTCCGGAGTTCTGCGCATGATGCCGGACTTCCCGGGCATGGTTCAGACTTCTTTAAATCTCGGGATTTTGCGTCTTGGGGAGAAAGAATTCTCCTTGACCTTTTCGGTGCGCAGTGCTTCTGCGACGGAGAAGGAGTGGGTGTTAAAGCGCATGAAGGATCTGACGGAGATGGCCGGCGGCCGGTGGGAGTTAAGCGGCGACTATCCCGCATGGGAGTATCGGCAGGATTCAAAGATCCGACAGGTCATGGCGGAGACATACGAAGAGCTGACCGGACAGACGCCGATCCTCACAGGCATTCACGCCGGGGTGGAGTGCGGTCTGATTCTCGAGAAGATGCCCGGCATTGACTGTATTTCCTACGGACCGCAGATGCGGGATATTCACACGGCGCGCGAGCGCCTGAACATTGCGTCGGTAAAGAAAAATTATGAGCTCACGACGCGTGTGCTGGAAAAGCTGCGATAAAAAATGACAAAGCAAAGGAAACCTGATTTTAAAAAACTGAAGCCGACGGTGAAGGCCGCCATTGCGCCGACAATCATGGCGACGCTGATCTTTTTTCTGACCTACTATTTTTTCGGCACGGAAAACACAATGATCGGTTCGTTCGCAACGCTGTCGTTTTTGCGTTTCCGCACGATGCGGAATCACTATGAGTGCATGATCCGGAACTATGCGATCTTTGCGGCCATGGCTGTGCTTGCGTTTCTGGCAGTCTGGAATCTGCCGCTGTGTATTATTGTAAACGGTCTGGCACTGTTCTGGATCGCTTACATCCTGATTGACGAGTACAACCCGACCAATTACTTTCCGGCCGGTATGGCGCTGATTTTTTTCCAGATCTCTCCGGTGCAGACGCTTCCGGATCTGGGGAGACGGCTGGCGGCGCTGCTTGCAACGTTCCTTCTGGTTCTGCTTTTTACGTTTGTTCTGAGCAAAATCGAGCGGGAGAAAGATCCGCTTCCGATCTGTCTGCGTCAGGGGTTTGAAAATTGCAAAAAACAGCTTGCTTTGTGCAGGGCAGATAATGGTACCGATTGTTCCGAACGAAATGTGCCGGATGAAAATACGGAAGCGTGCGAGGATCCGGAGAATGAAAAGCTTCGCCTTCAACAGGAGCTGTGTGAGATTAATAAAAAGGCAAGCTCCGAGATTTACGCATACAACCGTGCCAGTCTTTTTCCAAAGGGAAAAACGAACTGGTACTGCCGTTTTGTTCTGTTTTTTCAGATTCTGAATCATCTGACACAAAACGCGAAAGAGGACGGGAGTCTGGAACAGGCAGAGGCGCTCTACCGCGATTTCCGGACACAGTTCGAGACCGTGACGCCGTCCGCAGACTATCACAGGCTGAATTTTCGGCTGAAAAAGCCGGATATCCGCAGCTTCCGTCTCCGCTTTGCGCTGCGGCAGGTGATTACGCTGACTCCCTGTCTGGCGTTTGCATGGTTTTCCGACCTGCCGAATATCTACTGGCTGGTCATTTCCGTGTTTTTCATGATGATTCCCTACACGGATCACACGATGCAGCGGGTACGGCAGCGGGTGACCGGCACAATCGCGGGAATTGTGATCTGCCTTTTCCTGTTCTCTGTCTTTCGCAGTTTTCCGGCCAGAGTTGTGATTATGACGATCGCGAATTTTATGATTTACGGCACCGCCGGGTACGGGCCGACCGTGG